>JASJBF010000006.1 GCA_030066685.1 Kiloniellales bacterium
CCAGCCCTTCAGCGGCGTCCTAGAGCAGCCTGCGTTCACTTGAACGCGGATAAGCTGCTCTAGCTGCATGAAGTAGATCAAATTATCCGCGCTCAATTGATTCCAGTTGAGCGCAGTTTGATCTAGCCCTCAGACTTCTCCGCACCGGGGCCGCGCTCCAGGTAGCGGATCGCCATGTCGCGCAGGGTGACGATGCCGACCATGGTGCCCTTCTCGGTCACCAGGGCGCGGCTCAGGCGGAAACGGGTCAGGATGCGGATCGCGTACTTCACGTCCATCTCGACGTCGACGGTCATCACCGGCTTGGACATAACCTCGTAGACGCTGACCCGGTCCAGCGAGCGGTCCGGGCCGATGACCTGGCCGGCGATGTCGTGCACGGTGACCATGCCGTACTCGTCGCCGTCGTGGCGCCGGTCGATCACCAGCGAGCTGACGTCGTGCTCGCGCATGAGCTCGACCGCCTGGCGCGCCGTGGCCAGCCCCTCGATCGCCCGCGGCGCGGGGGTCATGACCTCCCGCACCCGGATGTAGTCCTGCGCCGTCCCGTTGGTCATATCTCGTCCTCGATCTCTCGCTGGATGGTCTCGATCTGGGAGCCCAGGCCGACCGCGTCTTCGATGTCGATCTGCACGGCCACGCCCGAGCCCGGCTCCCTCTCGAAGTCCCCGCGGTCCGCGATGCTTTCCAGTATATGCCGGCTCAGGTGGGCCTCGACCAGCAGCAGGATGACGTCGCGCTGGCCTTCCAGGGTCAGCCCCAGGAAGGTCTTGGGCGGGTCGAGCCCTTCGCCGCGGGCGCTGCCGATGACGGTACAGCCCGTGGCGCCGCCCTTGCGCGCCGCGTCGATGATGTCCGAGGTCTTCTCGTCGGTGACCATCACGACGATCAGCTTGAACTTCATTCTTCCCTCCTCGCTTCACTGGGGGGGTCCGTCGTCGTCTCCGGCCGGTCGGGCGGCAGGCGGCGGCTTTCCCGCCAGGCGCTGATCTGGGCGTAGCCCATCAGAGTCATCATCGGAAAGAGGCTGGCCAGGGCGATCAGGCCGAAGCCATCGAGCAGCGGGCTGCGCCCCGGCACCGTCGCGGCCAGGCCCAGCCCCAGGGCCGTGACCAGCGGCACGGTCACGGTCGAGGTCGTGACGCCGCCGGAGTCGTAGGCCAGCGGCACGATCATCTGCGGCGTGAACATGGTCTGGATCACCACGATGACGTAGCCCGCCATCATGTAGAGGTAGAGCGGCGTGCCGGTGACGATGCGGAAGGCGCCGACGGCGACGCTGGCCGCGACCCCGACGGCCACGGCGATCCTCAGGCCCCATTCGCCGATGCTGCCGCCGGAGACCTCCTTGGCCTTCCGGGCGACGGCGATCAGCGAGGGCTCGGCGATGGTGGTGGCGAAGCCGATCGCCGCGGCGAAGAGGTAGACCCAGTAATAGTCGGTCCAGTCCAGGACGTCGTCCGGCCCGTCGCTGAGAAAGGCCGGGTCGGTCAACTGCTGGGCCATGGTCCGGCCGAGCGGAAACAGCGCCTTCTCGAGTCCGACCAGGAACAGGGCCAGGCCGATCACCACGTAGACGAAGCCCAGCGCGACGCGCTTCAGATGGGGTATCGGCTGGCGCAGCACCAGAAGCTGGAAGACCAGCATGATGGTGACGATCGGCAGCACGTCGAGCAGCGTCCCGAAGAGCGCGCTCGCGAGGCCTGCGATCCAGCCGCCCGCCATGGCTCTAGACCACCATGCCGAAGATCAGCACGAAGATGATCGGAGTCAGGCTGGCGAAGGCAATCAGGCCGAAACCGTCGATCAGCGGGTTGCGGCCGCGGATCACCGTGGCCAGCCCGATGCCGAGGGCGGTGACCAGGGGAACCGTGATGGTCGAGGTGGTGACGCCGCCGGAGTCGTAGGCGATGCCGACGATCTCCTCCGGGGCGAAGCCGGTCAGGATCACGACCATCAGATAGCCGGAGATGATCAGCCAGTGGATCGGCCAGCCCTTGAGGATGCGCCAGACCCCGATCACCAGGGCGGTGCCGACCGAGACCGCGACGGTGTAGCGCAGCGCGACGGCGAAGCGTGCCTGCGTATCGGCGTCGTCAGCCGTGGCCCCGGCGGCGGCCATCACCCGCGCCGCCTCCTCGCTGACCGCGATCAAGGCCGGCTCGGCCACGGTGGTGCCGAAGCCGAGGCCGAAGGCGAAGGCCAGCAGCCAGAAGACGCTGCCCTTGCGGGCAAAGGCGCCGGCGAGCGCCTCGCCGAAGGGAAACAGCGCCAGGTCGAGGCCGCGGATGAAGAGCCCCAGGCCGAGCATGACCAGGAGCAGACCGACCAGCGTGTCGACCAGGTTGGGGAAGGGCTGGCGCAGGACCACGACCTGGAAAAAGGCGACGACCAGAACGATGGGCGCGAGGTCCCGGCTGGTCCCGGTGACCAGGCTCACGAGGGAGCGGAGCCCTGCGACCACCGTCACCGGCGCCTGCCCGCGCCGCGGGGCCCGATCCCCGAATGGCCGTCGTCGTCGCCTGTTCGCATCGAGATCCCCCCGCGGAGTCACGCTTCCCTTG
The DNA here is from genome assembly GCA_030066685.1 of Kiloniellales bacterium. NCBI lineage: Bacteria > Pseudomonadati > Pseudomonadota > Alphaproteobacteria > Rhodospirillales > Kiloniellales bacterium. The sequence goes on from JASJBF010000006.1 coordinate 2,565, forward strand.
GCGCGGCACTACCATAACCACAACGCTTAGGGACTCAATCGATAACCGCAATCCGGCGGCCGCTCCGCGGTCGGCCGGCGGGAATGGCGGGTGGCGGCACCGGAAAAGGCCGCGATTGCCTGCTTGGAGTCTTGCCGCTTGCGTGCTGCGGCGCTCTGACCGATTGTTGTGGTTGCGACGGAGATGGTCAGGGGCAGTCAGCGGTGGCTGTAGCGTTCTTCTGGGGCGGGCTGAGGCTTTGCCTGGGCAGTGTTTGCGGTGAAGTCCGAAGGTGGCAGTGCCCGGCCCTCGGAGTGGCGCTGGCTGCGCTGCTGTCCGCTTGCGGCATGACGCAGCAGGCCGAGCGGGCGGGGACCGAACGGCTGTACCGCACCGTCTACCAGGACATTGCCCAGGTCTACCTTGAGAAGATCGAGCTGCAGGACCTGGCGCTGGTCGGGCTTAGCACTCTGAAAAGCCACGACCCTGACCTTGAGGTCCGGCAGCAAGGCGAAGAGATCCTGGTTTCCGTCCCCGGCGCCAGTGCCGTCCGCTTCCAAGCGCCGGCGCGCGAGGACGCGGAAGCCTGGGGCAAGCTGATGAGCGAAGCCCTCGAAACCGGCCGGCAGGGATCCAAGAAGCTGCAGGCCGTCGCCTGGGCCGATATCAACGACGCGGTCCTGGAAAGCATGTTCGAAGAGCTGGACCGCTGGTCCTACTACCGCGGGCCGGAAGAGCTCCTGGAATGGCACGGCAAGAAGCCCGGCTTCAATGCCTCCATCGGGGTCGCCCTGAGGACGACTCATGACGGCGCGCGCATCATCGGCGTCACCGAAGAGGGGCCCGCGGAGGCCGCCGCGCTCAAAGATGGCGACCACATCTGGCGCATCGACGGGACGCCGGTCGCCGGTCTGGAACGCCGCGCCATCTACGACATGCTGCGCGGCCATCCGGGCACGCAGGTCAGGCTGATGGTCACGCGCTGGGGCCGGACGGACCTGGAGACGGTCACGATCACCCGCGCCATCGTCGAGCCGCGGCCCGTGCGATACCGCCTGTACGGCGAAATCGCCTATCTGCGCCTCATGAGCTTCGGCTCGGCGACGCTGGGCGCCTTGGAGGAGAAGCTCCGACAGGCCGAGCGCGATCTCGGGCAGCCGCTCAAGGGCGCCATTCTCGACCTGCGCAACAGCCCGGGCGGGCTGTTGGATATCGCGGTGCTGGTCGCCGACCTCTTCATAACCGAAGGGCTTCTGGTCTCCGTCGACGGGCGGCACCCCGACAGCCTGCAGTACTTTCCGGCGACCCCCAACGACCTGCTGGAGGGCCGGCCTCTGGTGGTCCTGATCAACGGCATGACCTCGGGCGGAGCGTCGATTGTCGCCGCTGCGCTCCAGGACGCCGGTCGCGCGGTCGTCCTCGGCAGCGCGTCCAACGGCCACGGCACGATCCAGACCGTCCTGCGTTTGCCGAACGGCGGTCAGATCGCTTTGACCTGGGCGCTGTACTACGCCTCGTCCGGTTATGCGATCGCCGGTCGAGGCGTCTTGCCGGATCTCTGCACCGCCGGTCATGGCGTCAACAGTGACGCGGTCCTCGGTCGCCTGCGCCGGGGTGACCTGCCGATCGACAAGTGGACGCAGCGCCGCTCCATAGACTACCGGGATGAGAAGGCGGTGACGGCCTTTCGCGCCGTCTGCCCGCCCAGCTACGACGTGCCCGACGTGGACCTCGACCTGGCCAAGCGCCTGCTGAAGGATCCGATGCTTTACCGTCTGGCCCTGGGCCTGTCGCAAACCGCCGGGCGGCGCAGCCGGTAGCGCCAGGCCGAACGCGTCGCGTCGCGGTGCTTGCCTGGCGCTATGCCTCGACCGCTTGACTCTCGAGGTGGGCGACCAGGTCGCCGGGCAGGGACAGTCGCGTGGCCAGGGCGTCCAGATAGGCCTGCTCGGCCGGATGGTCGGGGTCGATGGCCAGACGCGAGGCCAGGTAGAGCTCGGCCGCCTGTTCCGGACCCTCGGCCAGGCCGGCGATGTCCTGCAGGCTGGGCGGGCTGCTGAGCACGTCGAAGACGAAGGCCTTGTCCTCGGCGTCCAGGGGCAAGCGGCCGACGTGATCGAAGATCGTCCGTTGCTCGTCGGGCCCGATATGGCCGTCGGCGTTGGCGGCGGCGATCATCGCCATGACGAGGGCCAGCTCGAAGGGCTTGCCGTCCTTGGCCGGCGCCGCGGCCGGCAGGAACTTGGAGTCTGCCGGCGGCAGCTCCGCGGGTAGCGAGGGAGCCGGAGGTCCGGCCTGCGGTGCCTGCTTGCCCGCCTGCCAGTTCTGATAGGCGCGGTAGCCCAGGGCGCCGAGTGCCGCGGCGCCGCCATAGCCGACCAGGCCGCCGGCCAGCTTGCCAGCCTTCTTGCGCGCCTTCTTGTTGCCGATCAGCACCCCCAGCAGACCGCCCGCAGCCAACCCGCCGGCGACCCCGCCCAGGCCGCTGGAAGCGATCTTGCCCTTTGCGGCCTGCGCCGCTCCCGCGGCCTTCTGGCCCGCGTCGGGGCCGAGGAACTGTTCCAAAAGACGCTGTGGATCCATGCTCTACCTCCGTCAAACCACGAGGGTTACATGGGAGCGGGTCGGCCGGCCGGCAATACGATCCGGCACTGCGAACAACGGCGCCGGGCCGCGCCGACCTTGCCGTCTGCCCGACCCATCGGCCCGGAGCGCAAGGGAAGCCTTGAGATTTGGGGCGAGGCCGGTCAGGCGGCCGCGAAACCGAGGCGTCGCTGATAGATAAATCCAATCAAAACGGCGACTTGGCCCAGTCAAATCGCAGAACCCGGGACGGGAATCCTCGGCGCCGTTCCGGACCACGGCCAGAGCTCTGCGGGCAAAAAGGCCAGGGTCATGCGGGTCCTCGACCTCGCCCTGCGCAGATACAGGGCGCCTTTCGAGAGCACGCCGCGGCCTGGTGTGATGGTTTCGAAGTCCGACACCTTGAATGTGCCGGACTTTGGCAATCGGTCAGCCGACGTTGCCCTTGCCGATCGTCGTGCGGCGGCAGCGGATCTTGACGTATTCCCCGGGGCGGAGGTCGCGGCCGAGGGCGGTCTGGGCGAAGTAGGCCTGCGACTGCAGGGCGCAGGCGATCTCGTTTCGGGCCTCCGGGCCCTGGACGACCTCCAGCGCGTTGTTCGCATGGCAATCGCGCGGCGCCATGCCGGCGGCGCAGACGAGGATCAAGACCTTGAACATGAAGCGGCTCCTTGGCCGTGGTGAATTGCACCTTGGCTCGGATGTCCCGACGCTAGAGCGAGGAAATTAACGAATTCCGAATCTTTTAGCGTATGTCGAAGGTAATATATTTGCTCCCTGGCCGGGCAGCGACCGCACCGACTGCGGGTTCCGGCATGCCCGGCCCGAGACGGCGATCGGCATTGTCTCTCTTCCGTTCGCTGGCTAGGGTCGAACGAGAGCTTCCGGCTCGCCCTACCCGTGTGGCGGGCGGGCCGGAAAGGCCGCAAGCAGGGGAGGATCCATCATGCTCAGCCGTTTGGGCTTCGCCGTCGCCATGGTTCTGGTCGCCACCAGCGCCCGGGCGGACGGCAGGCTTTTCATCGTCGGCGGCAACGCCCAGAGCGACATTCTTTTCGACCGCTTCGTCGAGATCTCCGGCGGCAGCGACGCGAAGATCTGCATCTTCGGGACCAACAGCAGCGATCCCCAGGACTCACGCGACTTCTACGCCGGGCTCTTCGAGGACCGCGGGGCCCAGACCTTCCCGGTCGAGGTCACGATGCAGAACTCGGCCTGGAACACGGTGCCCTTCGAGGACGACTTCTTCACCTTCGATGATCCGGCGCAAGAAGTCCGCGAGACCGAAGAGCGGCTGACCGAGGATCCGGCCACCGTCGCCCTGGTCAAGGGCTGCAACGCGGTCTGGTTCGGCGGCGGCAATCAGAACCGCGGGACCTTCGCCCTCTTGAATCAGGACGGCTCGGACACCCCGGTCATGGCCGCAATCCGCAGGATCGTCGCCGGGGGCGGCGCCTTCGGCGGCACCTCGGCCGGTGCCGCGGTGCAGAGCGACCCCATGATCGTGAACGGCACCAGCATCGACAGCCTGAGCCTGCCGCCCGGGCCGCTGCGGGTCGGCACCTCGAACGGCTTTGGCCTGCTGCCGCCCGGCTTTCTGGCAGACCAGCACTTCCTCGTCTGGGGCCGCCTGGGTCGCCTGCTGGTCGCCATGGCCGACAACGGGATCCCGCAGGCCGTCGGCGTGAACGAGGACACCGCGGTCGAGGTCGACCTCGACAGCGGCATCTGGGAGGTCGTCGGCACCAGCCAGGCGCTGATCGTCGAGCTGGAGGATCCCGACGATCCCAAGGCGGCGATCGTTCACTTGCTCGGTCACGGCGACCGCTACGACACGAAGACCCGGCAGGTCACCTTCAACCGGGCGCTCAGCGACATCACCGACGATCCCTTTCTGCCGCAGGCGCCGATCTTCAAGCTCGGCGTCTTCAACGCCGACGTCATCCCCGAGATCATCACCCTGGCGGTCGACACCATCGGCGAGACCTCGGGCGTCGGCATCGACTTCCTCGGCAGCGACGATCCGAGCTACAGTGTCTACGGCGTGCAGCTGCGCTTCGCCCAGACCGAGACGACCGCGGCCTATCTCTGCTTCCGGAGCTGTCGCGGCGACAACCCGAACCGCAGCGGCAGCCTGGCCCGCTACAGCGTGAGCAACATGCGTGCGACCGTCGAGACCCTGGCCATCGCGGTGACCGAGGTCGACAAGCCGGAGACGGCGAGGGGCCGGATCCGCGCGATCAAGGACCTGATCAAGGCGGCGCTCGGTCTGCCGAAGCCCTGAGGGGGTTCGCGGGTCCGGGGTCCCTCACGGAGATCGGCGGCGCGACGGGCGGGTCGGAACCGGGCCTGAACCGGGGGACCGCGATATGATGAGAACTGCTTTTGCCGCAGCCGTGGTGGCCGTGGCCTTGCTCGGCTGCGCGACAGGCGCGGAGGAAACGCCTTCTTCGGAGCCCGACGGCGCGGCGACCTCGGTTGACGGCTTTTGCGAGTTCGGAGACTGCAGGCGGAGCCTGAGGGTGCGCCTCAAGCAAGCCGGGCAGGGCTACTTCGACCGAACCTATTGGAACCTGCCACCCGCGGTGCAACCGACCTTCATCAGCATCTATGCCGGAGAAACCCTCTACATCGAGGCGCAAGAGGGCGCGGAGCGGCCGGAGAAGCTCCGCCACGTCAAGGAGAAGCGGCATCCGGAACGAACAATCGAGATCGAGCTCACGCAGGAACCGGAAATCAGCGACGGGCTGGGCATGATTCTGGAGGTGCGCAATCCGTTTTCCCGGCCACTTCGCTACAACCTGAGCATCATGCCCTTGGATCGGGAAGAGATGTACCGGACCACCAGCTGTCCCTTGACCCCGGGCGGCTTCGGCATGGAGATCTGGCCGTTTCCGATCTTCGTGATCGCGATCGCGAACATGCGCTTCCTCGGTCCGGAGGGGCCGTTTCGCTGCGAATATTAGAGCCGGACTCTCCGGTCGAATCGAAGCGCGTCTGCGCGGGCTCTTCGCTTCCGGCGTCAGGTGAGGCTTCGCTCGGCACCGGTTTTGCGATCGGCGGCCGGCGGCCGGGCCAGTTTCGCGGTCTCCGGTGCGTTGCCGTAGCGGCGGTAGCGGAAGTCGGGCGGCGCCTCGGCGGTCTCCGCCGCCGCCAGCTCGGCCATGACGCCATGGTGCGGCGAGAGCTCGCAGGCCGGGTCTGTCTGGGCCGCGTCGCCGGTGATCGCGAAGGCCTGGCAACGGCAGCCGCCCCAGTCGACCTCGCGCCGCTCGCAAGACCGGCAGGGCTCCGGCATCCAGTCGACGCCGCGAAACCTCTGGAAGGCTTCCGAAGACTCCCAGATCTCGCGCAGGCTCTTGTCCCGCAGGTTGTCGAAGCTCAGCCCGGTGATGGTCTCGGCGGCGTGGCAGGGCAGCACCTGGCCCGAGGGCGTGATGTTGAAGAAGCGCTGGCCCCAGCCGCCCATGCAGGCCTTGGGACGGCGGGCGTAGTAGTCGGGGACGACGTAGTCGATCGCCAGGCCCGGATAGGTCTTGCCCGCTTCTTCGATGACGGCGAGGGACTCTGCGAGCTGCGCGGCGCTCGGCAGCAGGGCGGCGCGGTTCTCGTAGGCCCAGCCGTAGTATTGAACGTGGGCGATCTCGATCCGGTGGGCGTCGAGCGCCATGGCCAGCTCGAACATCTGCGGCAGGTGCTGCAGGTTTTGCCGATGCACCACCATGTTGAGGGTCAGCGGCAGGCCGGTCGCGCGGACCCAGCGCGCGGCTGCCAGCTTCTTCTTGTGGCCGCCGGCGTAGCCGCCGATGCGGTCGGCGTTGCCGGCCTCGCTGTCCTGAAAGCTGATCTGGACGTGGTCGAGGCCTGCGTCGGCCAGCGCTTCGACCCGCTCCTCGGTCAGGAGGACCGCCGAGGTGATCAGGTTGCTGTAGAGGCCGTTGCGCGCCGCGGTCTCGACCAGGGCCTCGAGGTCCTTGCGCACCGTCGGCTCGCCGCCGGAGAAATGGATCTGCAGGGCGCCGAGCCCGGCGATTTCCTCGAGCGCCCGCTGCCAGGTCTCGGTGTCGAGCTCGCCGGCCGCGCGTTCCAGCTCAAGCGGGTTGGAACAATAGGGGCATTGCAGCGGGCAGCGATGGGTCAGCTCGGCGAGGACGGCGATCGGCGGCTCGGGCTGGCTCATCCGGCCATGATTCCCTTGTCGGCCAGATCCTGCAGCAGGGCGGTCACGTCGCGCTCGATGACGTCGCGTTCTGCCTGGAACGTCGCGGCCAGGTCGTCGACGATCGCCTCGACCGTCGCCGCGCCGTCGCAGCGCTTGAGGATCTCGAGGGCGATCGGATCGGGATTAAAGATCCGCTCCGGCCCGAGCAGGACCCAGATGTCCCGCGCCTCATCGAAGCGCAGCTTGACCCCGCGCGGGAGGCTGGGCACCGAGGCGGCGGTGATGACGACACGCTCTTTCATGGCCGGGCGTCTCGGCGGCCGCGCCGCGGTGCCGAGCCTCTACTTGAGAGATCCTTGGGCAGAGACGGAAACGGCCCCGCCTGTGCGGGGCCGCTTACCAGAAATCGTCTGCGGTCTGTGCCTCGCCGGAACCTAAAGCTCGGCGCGGACGTAAGAATTGATCTCAAGACCGCAGGAAATCTCAACAACCTTCGGAGTCGTCCACAGCATCTGCTCTACCTCCCTCGGACAAGCCTCGGTTTATGCGACCACAGTTTGAACGCTGCCGGACCGGCCTTCGTCGCTCGACCGATCCTTGTTGGCTTGGCGGGGCGATGCGGCAAGCAGCCGCCCCAACGACCCTTCCGTGGCTCTTGACTCTATAGTGCATCGGGGAAACGCAGGCAAGCAGTTTGTAATCATTCTAATGATCGCCGCCACCTGATGCGACCTTGGGGATGGCGCCGCGGCTTTCTATTCCTGGCAGTCGATCCTAAAAAAGGACCGCCTGGTTCGGCGCAGCAAACGAGGCGACACCTCTTGCGCGACCAGCCAGCGATACTGGATCTCGTAGGCTTCGGCTTCCCGCTTCATCCAGGTTTCGCAGGTCCCGTCCTCGGTGAAGGTGCCCTCTTCCTGCTGCAGGTAGTGCACCAGCTCGTGAACCAGGATGCTTCTCTCCCAGGTGTCGTTCTGCGGGTCGAGACGATCGTCGAGATAGACGACCCGGCCCGGCGGAAACCAGCCCCGAATCTCGCAGGGCCGGTCGCAGGCCTGCGACTCGAGGTAGCTCTGCGATACGAAAACGACCTCGGGCGGACGCTCGGGCAGGGGCAGGCCGGCGATCGCGTTGATCGCCGTCAGAAGCTGGAGGACCAGGGCTTCGACGCTTGTCGTCATTGGGCGTCTCGACAATGATCGATTTCCCAAACACTCTAAGCACGGGGCTTGGCTTCGCGCAACGGCCGCTCAACGGCCCGTGGCCCTGGCCGATCGGGCGCCGGGCGGTGGGACTGTGCTAAGGTCGACGTGGGGAAGAGCCGCAGGGAGGACACCGGATGAGGCTGAAGAGCGTTCTTGCAAGTCTGTGCGCAGGTCTCGGAGCGATCGCCGCGCTGGTTCTGGTCGCCGCGCCGGCCGGCGCCAACGACTATCCGACGGCGGCACGCGCCGACTACGTCTTCGGCTGCATGGCCAGCAACGGCCAGACGCAGGAGATGCTGAATCGCTGCTCCTGCAGCATCGACGTCATCGCCTCGCTCCTGCCCTACGACCGCTACGTCGAGGCAGAGACCGTTGTGCGCATGCGCCAGGTCGGCGGCGAGAAGACGGTGATGTTCCGGGATTCGGCGATCGCCAAGGAAACCCTGGCCGAACTGAAGCGAGCGCAGGCCGAGGCGGAGATCCGCTGCTTCTGATGCCGGCTTAGGAGTCGCCGGCCGTGCCGATGGGCCAGCTTCGGGTGAAGACGGCGCCGTCGGTATCGCGCACCTCGACCGACAGCTCCTCCGACCCCTGTCTCGGCAGGAAGCTGAAGTGGATGCTCGGATCCTCGCTCAGGGAGATCGCGCCTTCCACCGTCATCAGGGTCTGCCCGGCGTAGGAGACCTTGATGTCCTGGACGAAGTGCGCCGGGATGTAGTGGCGGGTCAGCTGGTTCATCTGAAAGCCGGTGTAGTTGGGATGGCTGACCAGCAGCTGAACCTCCTGGGGCTGCTCGGGTTCTCCGGGCCGGCTCTGCTTCAGTTTCATCTTGCCGATCCTGGCCTCGGCCGCCGCCATGTCCTTCAACGCCGGCGCCGAGCAGCCGCCGGCCGCCTTGACGAACTTCTCGACCATGTGCAGGGCGCCGTCGCTGGTTTCCGCGATCACCCGCACGTTGGTGTACTCGTTGACCCGGATCCGGGTCGAGATCGTCGCCGTGCCCATCTCCGGGGTCAGGTTGAAGACCGCCGCGACCGGCGCCGGGTTCTTGTCGACGATCAGGGTCAGGGTCTTGATGTAGCGCTCGGCAGTCTGCGGGATCTCGGCGGCGATGGTGACCGGGACGATGGCCGCGTCGTAGGCCCTGTAGGGCGCCTCCAGGCCGACCACGCCGGCGCCCCCGGCGATCGGCCGCTCGCCGAAGAGAGTCTCGCGCAGGTCGGGCCAGGGATCGTCCTCTTCGCCGGCGGCCAGGGCCGGGGCGGCGGAGAGGGCGAGCGCGATAGCGGCGGCAGGGGCGAAACCGCGGGCCCAAACGGCGCTGCGGCGAGCTGGCGGCATGGCGTCTGACCTCTCGCTTCGGGTCGGGATACCCAGTTTTGTCAAGAAAGCTTAACAGAGCTCTTAGCCGGAGGCGAGCCGCTCACTCCCACTCCAGCTCGGTGAAGACGGTCACGATATTGCGAGGATGGTTGTCCTCGAAGAGCAGCCAGCCTCGGCGATCCTCGCGCCCGACCTGCTCGACCGCCTCCTCGATCCTGCCGCCCCTGGCGATGATCGCCCGGGTCTCGGTCAGCAGGCTCTCCAGATAGCGCTGCTGGGCCTCGAGGGCGGCGGGCCAGGGGGCCGAGGGGGGACCGTGGCCCGGCACGACCCGTTCGGCCTCGACCTGGCGCAGGGTTGCCAGCACGCCCAGCCAGCCCTTGAGGCTGCCGTCGACCACCGGCAGCCGCTCCATGAACACCAGGTCGCCGGCCCAGAGCGTCCCGGTCGCCTCGTCGAGGACCGTGAGGTCGTTATCCGTGTGCGCGGTCGGATGGGCGGTCAGCCGCAGCCGCCGGGCGCCGAGGTCGATGGTCAGCGACTCGACGACCGTTTCGTCGGGCGGCAGGATCCGGGTGCCGGCGGCCAGCTCGCCCAGCACCCGCTCCAGGTGCTGCAGGTAGAAGGGACCGCGGGCGGCCATGGCAGCGGGCAGCTTGGCGTGGCCCAAAACCTTGGGCCGCTCGGACTCGAAGGCGGCGGTGCCCAGCATGTGGTCCGGATGCCCGTGGGTGATGATGACGTAGGCGATGGGCAGCGCCGTCACCTCGCGGATCGCCTCGAGTAAGGCCTGGCCCTGGGCGGCGCTGCCGCCGCTGTCGATCACCGCGACCGCCATCCGGCCGACGACGAAGCCGATGTTTGCATAGCCGCCGAGGTTGCCGCGCGTCGCCTCCTCGTGTGCGCCCTTGTGGACGAAGACGCCCGGCGCCACCTCGGTCACCGGCAGCGGGTCGGCCGCCGCGGGGGCTGCGCCGGCGATCAGCGCCGCGACCAGAAGGCCGAGGCGACCGCAACGCCTAGTCGAAGCGGGCGGCGCGCAGGTTCTTGGCCGTGTCCAGGTCAATGATCTGGTCCCGTCCCGTGATTCCGGTGAAAAGCGCGCCGTTGATATCGGCCTTGCGCAGGTTGGCGCCGCTGAGGTCGGCGCCGGAGAAGTCGGCGCCGGCGGCCTCCGCCCGCATGAGGTTGGCGCCGCTCAGGTCGGCGTCGGTGAAGTCGGCGAACTCCAGGTAGCCACGGGCCAGGTCGGCGCCCTTGAGGTTGGCGCCCTTGAGCCTGGCCTTCTTGAGGGAGACCCGCATCAGGCCCATGGGCTGGTTCTTCATGTCGGCGGCCATCTTCGCGCCCTCGAGCCGGGCGCCCTCGAGGTTCGCGTAGTCGAGGTTGCAGATCAGCGCGGCCCCCGATAGGTCCGCCTTCTGCAGGTTGCTCTCCGCCAGCACCGCCGAAAAGGCACTGACCTCGCTGAGATCGGCGCCGGCGAGATCGGCGCCGCGCAGGATCGCGAGATCGAGGATCGCGCCCTTGAGCTTGGCGCCGGTCAGCTTTGCGCCTTTCAGCACCGCGCCCTGCAGGTTTGCGCCGGACAGGTCGGCGCCTGAGAGGTCGACGCCTGAAAGGTCAGCCTGCTTGAAGTCGAAGCCCGAAAGCTCGAGGCCGCTGAGGTCGCGCTCGGTCAGGTCCGCGGGTTCGGTCCCGGTGCTGGTTGCGACCAGCCGGGTCAATTCCTCGCGTGAGACGTCCGCGGCAAAGACTCCGGCGGCCGCAGCGGACAAGAGCAGCGCTGCGATTGCGGTCGAGATCAAAAGGCCGCCGCCGGCCGCCCAGCCGCGCGCGCCCGTCTCGCATATCTTGTCGTCTCGGTTTCTGCGCATCTTTCCCTCCCGCTGATCTGTTTTTGTCTCTTTGGCGCCAGACCCTTGGCGCCTTTGTCCGCGGCTCGAGACCCGGTGCCGCAGAAGCCCGGCGCCGTCTCGAGGCGGCCTTCGCGCAATCTTGCCCGCAAGCTTGCAACGGCGCCATCCCTCTGCGCTAGTGTTTAGACTTGCTCTAATTTTCTGCCTCCACTAGCATTAACCAAAACCACAAGACCAGCGGTCCTGAAGAAACCGCAGTTTGGGAGAGGCCGAAGACCAGACAGAACCCCAGGATCACAAGGCGAAAAGGTGCCGGTGGGGAGCGTCTCCCGTCTTCACCTTTTGAACTGAAACCGGTTCCGCATCGGGCCATCAGCAACGCTTGGCGCCGGACGAGAAGACCGGAGGCGAACCTGATAGAGACTTCCGCGGCTTGGGGAGCGATCAGGACGACGAAACGAAGGGTGACCAATTGGGAGGTTATACCATGAAGAAGGTCCTTAGCAGCGCGTGTCTCGCCGCGATGGCGGCTGCGCTCCTGCCGCAGGCCGCGACGGCGAACGACGAACTGCTGGTGATGCAGGACAATCCGGCGTGGTACGTGATGCCCACGCTGGACTACGCGAACACGCGCTACAGCAAGCTCTCTCAGATCAACGCGGACAACGTCGGCGACCTTCAGGTGGCCTGGACCTTCTCGACCGGCGTGCTGCGCGGTCACGAAGGGGCGCCCCTGGTGATCGGCAACACCATGTACGTCCACACGCCCTTCCCGAACAACGTCTATGCGCTCGACCTCAGCGCCGACGGCCGCGTCAAGTGGAAGTACGAGCCGAAGCAGGATCCGGACACGATTCCGGTGATGTGCTGCGATACGGTCAACCGCGGCGTCGCCTATGGCGACGGCAAGATCATCCTGCACCAGGCCGACACCAAGGTGGTGGCCCTGGACGCCAACACCGGCGAGGTGGTCTGGACCGCGACCAACGGCGATCCCAAGGTGGGCGAGACCGGCACCAGCGCGCCGATGGTGGTCAAGGACAAGGTCATCATCGGCATCTCGGGCGGCGAGTTCGGCGTGCGCGGCAGCGTCACGGCCTACAACCTTGCCGACGGCAAGCAGGCCTGGCGGGCCTATTCCATGGGGCCGGACTCCGACACCCTGATGGATCCCGAAAAGACGACCCACCTGGGCAAGCCGGTCGGCAAGGACTCCGGCATCGCCACCTGGGAAGGCGACCAGTGGAAGATCGGCGGCGGCACCACTTGGGGCTGGTACGCCTATGATCCGGAAGCCGACCTGATCTACTACGGCACCGGCAACCCAAGCACCTGGAACCCGTCCCAGCGTCCGGGCGACAATGCCTGGTCCATGACCATCATGGCCCGCGATCCGGACGACGGCATGGCCAAGTGGCTCTACCAGATGACCCCGCACGACGAGTGGGACTATGACGGCGTCAACGAGATGATCCTGGCCGATATCCCGGTCAAGGGTGAAACTCGCAAGACCCTGGTCCACTTCGACCGTAACGGCTTTGCCTACACCATGGACCGCATCACGGGCGAGTTGCTGGTGGCCGAGAAGTACGATCCGGCGGTCAACTGGGCGACCCACGTCGACATGAAGACCGGCCGGCCGCAGGTGGTCTCGAAGTACTCGACCTCGCAGAACGGCGAGGACGTGAATACCACCGGTATCTGTCCGGCGGCGCTCGGCACGAAGGACCAGCAGCCGGCGGCCTTCTCGCCGAAGACCGGCCTGTTCTACGTGCCGACCAACCACGTCTGCATGGACTACGAGCCCTTCCGGGTCTCCTACACTGCGGGCCAGCCCTACGTCGGCGCGACGCTCAGCATGTATCCGGCGCCGGGCGGCGACCATCTCGGCAACTTCATCGCCTGGGATGCGGACAAGGGCGAGATCGTCTGGTCGAACCCCGAGCCCTTCTCTGTGTGGAGCGGCGCGCTCGCCACGGCCGGCGATGTCGTCTTCTACGGCACCCTGGAAGGCTACCTGAAGGCGGTCGATGCCAACACGGGTCGGGAGCTCTATCGCTTCAAGACCCCCTCGGGCATCATCGGCAACGTCATGACCTACGTGCACGGCGGCAAGCAGTACGTCGCCGTGCTGTCGGGCATCGGCGGCTGGGCCGGCATCGGCCTCGCGGCGGGCCTGACCGAGGACACGGCGGGCCTGGGTGCGGTCGGCGCCTACAAGGCGCTGAGCAACTACACCCAGCTCGGCGGCCAGCTGACGGTCTTCACGCTGCCGAACTGACGACAGGCCGAAGGCTTGGAATGGCCCGGCATTTCGCGAGGCGGGATGCCGGGCCAGCTTTCCGCGGACCACGGAACTCCAGGCCCGGCCCGGGACCACTCCTTCGATCGGCTGGCTCGAACCCGGGACCCCGGTCGTCGGACTCTGAAAGGCGGGTGATAGGAAAGATGGATCTGTCGATGCGCCGCTTCGCAAAGCGCGTGACCCTGACGCTTTCGGCCGTCCTTGTGGCGGCCCTGGGGCTGGTCCTGCCATCGGGCGATGGCGGCTGGGCCCAGGACGACGAGAAGCCCTACCGGATCAATGACGGTGTGGTGGACTGGTACACCTTCAGCGGCTTCCGCCGCTACCACGCCGAATGCCACGTCTGCCACGGGCCCGACGGTCTCGGCAGCTCCTTTGCGCCGGCTCTGGCCGAGACCATGAAGACCATGAGCTACGAGGACTACCTGGAGGTCGTGGTCAACGGCCGCGAGAACGTCGGCACCACGGCGCAGAACAAGATGCCTGGCTTCGGCGAGAACCTGAACGTCATGTGCTTCATCGACGACATCTACGCCTATCTCATGGCCCGGGCCGACGGCGCGCTCGGGCGCGGCCGCCCGAAGAAGGAGGCCAAGCCCGAAGAGGCCAGGGAACGGGACAACGACTGTTTGAGCTGACCGTTGCTGTGGTCTCGCTGGGGCGTCGGACGACAAGGAGAGAAGCGATGACAAGTCGCCTGCTGAGGGCCGTTCTTCTGGGCCTCCTGCTGATCCCCGAAGGCGTGGCTCCCGCTGCCGCCCAGACCTCGGAGGCGGTGGACCGCTCGGCGCTCAGGGTTTGTGCCGACCCGGGCAACCTCCCGTTCTCCAACCAAGCCGGCGAGGGCTTCGAGAACAAGATCGCCGAACTGGTCGCCGAGGAGCTCTCGGTCCCGGTCGAGTACACCTGGTTCCCGCAGTCCACCGGCTTCGTGCGCAATACCCTCAAGGCGCGGCGCTGCGACGTCGTCATCGGGATCTCGCTCGGCTTCGAGCTGCTCCAGAACACGAACCCCTACTACCGCTCGGCCTATGTGATGCTGTTCCGGGACGACGGCGGCCCGCAGGTCGCCTCGCTTTCCGACCCGATGTTGAAGTCGGCGCGGATCGGCCTGGTTGCCGGCACGCCGCCGGCGACCATGGTTGCTCTGAACGGTCTGATGCGCCAGGTGCGTCCCTATCATCTGCAGGCCGATACCCGCTTCGACCATCCCGGCCGCAAGCTGGTCGAGGACCTCGCCAAGGGCGAGATCGACGTCGGCCTGCTCTGGGGGCCGATCGCCGGCTACTACGCCAAGCGGCAGGACGTGCCGCTCAAGATCGTGCCCCTGCTCACCGACGGCGGGCCGGTGCGCATGGACTACCGCATCACCATGGGCCTGCGCTTCAACGAGCCGGAGTGGAAGCGGCAACTGAACGACATCATCAAGCGCCGCAGGGCCGACATCGACGCCATCCTGAACGACTACGGCGTGCCCCTGCTCGACGAGCAGGGCAAGCTGATCGCGCAGTGAGGCAGAGCCTGCGCCGCCTCGCGCCTGGAGTCCTCCTGCTCGGTGCGGTCGTCTTTCTGTCCTCGCTTGCGGCGGAGGCCCAATCCGACGCCCCGGTCCCGGAGCCCGATGGCTACCGGATGGACAAGTTCCGTGCGCCGGTGCCGGCGACCCTGAAGGGTGCCACGGTGGTCTCCACCAAGGAGGTCGAGGCCCTGGCCGGCACGGCGATCCTGATCGACGTCCTGCCGCGGCCGCCCAAGCCCGAGGGCTTGAAGGAAGGGGCCATCTGGCGCCCGCGCCCGCGCAGCAACATTCCCGGCAGCGTCTGGCTGCCGAACACCGGCTTCGGCGTCCTGCCGATCAGCGTCGAAGCCTATTTCCGCGACAACCTGGGGCGGCTCACCGGGGGCGATGCGGCGCGCAAGCTGGTCTTCTACTGCCAGGCCGATTGCTGGATGTCCTGGAACGCCGCCAAGCGCGCGCTGACCTACGGCTATACCCAGGTCTATTGGTATCCCGAGGGAACCGATGGCTGGGGCGCCGCCGGATTGCCCGTGGCGCCGAGCGAGCCGGAACCCGGCGCCTATTGAGGCCTGGACCCATGAACGCCTCGCGTTAGCCCGATTGCGACCGGGCTGATGAATGCGAGGAAGTCGGCGGCCAGCTGGTCGTTGCTCGTCCCAAGGTCCGCTGCCGGAAGCGATGCGGCAGCGGCGCTTCGCGCACCAAGAAGGGACAGAACGACCGCTGGAGGCATTTCGCTAGGTGGCAACGCGCCAAATGTGATTGCCTTTTCAAGAGGTGTGGGGCATCAGTGCCATCTCTCCTGAAGGCAAGAGTGACGATGATCAAGACACGCTGAATCTCAAGGGCCGGTCGGCCCACTCTCTCTCAAAGAGACCGAGGCATGGCGCGCTGCGACCTTGCAGCCGCGGATCAGGAGATTTGGTGATGTCCGCGTTCAACAGAATGCCTTTCGTTCTGCGCGACTTCGAGAAGAACCGGAACGACTATTCGGGCGTGGCTCAGGTGGTGACCGCCGTCTGGCCTGACGAGTCCACGACTGCAGACGAGCTTGAGCTCGCGGACAACGACCGCCGACCGGGCCGGATATCTGGCCGGGTCGTTGCAGAGATCGACGGTCGGATCATCGGCTTTGGTGTCTACGGGCAGCCGGAGGCTTCGCTAAGGCCCGGAGAATTCTATCTCAATGTCCTGGTGCTGGACGAACACCGGCGCCAGGGTGTCGGCGAGGCAATCTACAGCCGTATCATCGGTAGGTTATCTCGACATCGGCTTGCGGTCCTGATGGCAGATACCCGCGAGAGTCAGAGCGACGCGCCCGGCTTTCTTGAAAGGCGCGGTTTCGAGGTCGTTCAGCGCCGACCGGTGCTGCGACTCGATGTCGAGTCCTTCGATAGGGCGCGTCGTCTGTCCGCCAGAGTGCAGCGTGAAGTACAGAACATCACGGTTTGCGCGCTGAGCGAGCTTATGAAGGAAGTGCCGGATTGGAAGCGCAGATGTTGGGACCTGGATTGGCAAATTCTGCAGGATATCCCATCTCTCGAAGCGCCCGCGCGCCCGACGCTTGAGAGCTATTCGCGGTGCTATGAGGATTCGGCCTTCGCACCGCAGTCCTGGTTCATCGCTCTTCAAGGCGATGAATGGGTCGGGATGAGCATCCTTCAAACCGATTCTTCGACGCCCGGTACCTTTCACACCGAGGTGACGGGTGTCCGGCGCGGCTTTCGGCGCAGGGGCATAGCAACCGCATTGAAGCTGCGCGGAATCGAATACGTCCGGGCCCTGGGCGGCCGGGTCATCGAAACAGACAACGAAGAGAGCAGCCCGATGCTCAGACTGAACCTGACTCTCGGTTTCGTGCCTGGGCCGGCAATTCTCGAGTTTCGAAAGCCCTTCTGATGTCCGGGCATGCCACAGCATTGGTTGTGAGGGCCCATGATCTCGCGGGCCAGGGCGAAGATCCGCTGTTCCAGAAGGATGGGCTGCTCGCAGATGTAGGTCAGGGATCGCTCGCGGTCCTCGTAGATCCGGATATCCCAGAGGCGCTGCCGCTCGAGCTCCTGCCGCTTCGCCGTCTCGCCGGCCGGCAGCGCCTTAAGCTCGCCCGCCAGGCGGCCGATCTTCTCGGCCAGCGCCCTTTGCTTTCGGCTATAGCGGCCGATGCCCGGGGGCACCGACGGCTGGGGCGCCGCAGGCCTGCCGCTGGAGCCGAGCGAGCCGGAACCGGGCGCGGAGTAGGCTCGGTACTGCGCCACCCAATGCGGCTTGCTCATTCGCGTGCGGGGCGTTCGCCCTGGGCGGGGTCCGGGGCAGGGAATGTGAGACGGGCGCGGTCAAATCGAAGCATGGATCAAGAAGCCAGAGTTGGCGAGGAAGACGGCCATCGTCGCAAGCATCGACAGTGGTCGGGTCGCCGCAAGGGGGCGCAGCGTCAGCGTGGCGTAGTGGGCTGTACGGGCAATCAGGAGGGTTGCGCCAACGGCATGCATGAAGGCCGCCGGAGCAGCGTTCAACTCGGCAAGTCCCATGAGAAGCAGTGCGAAGGGCACATACTCGAGAAAGTTCGCGTGTCCGCGAACCCGCCGCAAGAGCGTTTCGTCACCGCCGTCCAAGAAGGGAGTCGCTGTCTTGATTCGTCGGAGTCCGACGACAATCGTGATGGGGATCAGAAAAAGCCCGAACACCGCTGCATAGACGCTGGTGATTGGCAATGTCGTGATCATTGACAGACCTTTCCAAGAGTACTGGGCAGACGTTCCGGCTCATCACGCTTCCTCGAGATCTTTCACCGCAGTCGGACGCATTCAGCCACGAGTGGTGGAACCAAGCTGAACGGCGAGTGGCGGTGTTCGAAAGTCCGGCCGGCATCTGCGGGAATGCCGTAGCCCCTTCCCCTGGTGTTACTCCAGATGCCCCATGATTTCGCGGGCCAGGGCGAAGACCCGCTGTTCCAGAAGGACGGGCTGCTCGCAGATGTAGGTCAGGGAGCGCTCGCGGTCCTCGTAGATCCGGATATCCCAGAGGCGCTGCTGCTCGAGCTCCTGCCGCTTCGCCGTCTCGCCGGCCGGCAGCGCCTTGAGCTCGCCCGCCAGGCGGCCGATCTTCTCGGCCAGGGCCTGCTGCCTGCGGGTATAGCGGCCGATGCCCGAGATGATCGAGGCCCGCTCCTTGTTGACGATGTCCAGGGTCGCGGCGAAAAGCAGGGTCAGCCTCTCGTTCCTGTCGGTTCCGAGGCCAGCGGCGAAGTCGGCGACCGCGGCCTTCGCCGCCTCGATGTCGGTGCGCCGGGCGGCGAGGGTTCCGGCCAGCTGGCTCACCTCCGCGTCGCCCTTCCAGTCTCCCGCGAACTCCTCGACCGGCGGGCCGGCCCAGACCATGCCGGCGGAGATCTCCGGCACCTTGCGCTGCACACAGGGCCAGTCCGGCTCTCCCGAGCCGGCGGCGCGCGCGGGGCCGGCCAGGATCAGCAGGCTCGCGGCCAGCAGGGCCGGGCGATGCCAGCGGCGTCTTGCGCTATTGCCTCGGACCATCGCGGCACCTCCCTCGATCAGGCCGGCGCTCCGCGGCGCCGCGCCATCATGCCTCGCCCCGGATCATAGCCGTAGATGGCCAGGCCCATGAATAGGAAGGTGCAGCCGGCGACCACGGCCAGGGACAGCAGGTTCACCTGGCCGTAGAGCGCGAAGCGGATCAGCTCGACCGCGTGGGTGAAGGGGTTGGCGGCGCAGATCTGATAGAGCAGCAGGCTCGATTCCCGCATCCGCCACAACGGGTAAAGCGCCGAGGAGGCGAAGAACATCGGGAAGATCACGAAGTTCATGATCCCGGCGAAGTTCTCCAGCTGCTTGATGAAGGATGACAGCAACATGCCCAGGGCGCCGAGCATCAGTCCGGAGAGGATCAACGCCGGGAGCACGGTCAGGTAGCCGAAGAGCGGCGCGTCGATACCCCAGAGCCGGGCGATCAGAACGAAGACGTAGACCTGCGCCAGCGACACGCAGGTCCCGGCCAGCAGCTTGCAGCTCAAGAGGTACCAGCGGGGCAGGGGGCTGATCAGCAGGGTGCGCATATTGCCCATCTCGCGGTCGTAGACCATGGAGAGCGAGGACTGCATGCCGTTGAAGAGCTGAATCATCGCGATCAGCCCGGGGGTGATGTAGACCTCGTAGAGCACGTAGGTCTCGTAGGGCGGCGCGATGGAGAGCCCGAGCACCGCCCGGAAGCCGGCAGCGAAGATGAACAGCCAGACCAAGGGGCGCACCAGGGCGGCGACGAAGCGCTCCCGCTGGTGCAGGAAGCGCAGCGCTTCCCGCCAGACGATCCCCTTCATGCAGCGCAGGTACTGGGCCGCCGTCACGCTTCGCGCTCCTCGCCGCCGGCCCCGGTCAGCGCCGTGAAGGCGGCCTTGAGATCCGCGGCACCGCTTCGGCGGACCACGGCCTCGGCGCGGTCGTTGGCCAGGACCACGCCCTGATGCAGCAGGACCACCCGGTCGTCCTCGGCGACCTCGTCGATCAGGTGGGTCGCCCAGAGGATGCCCAAGTTCTGCTCGCGGACCAGGCCGCGGACGTGGTCGAGCAGGCTCTGTCGGCTGCCGATGTCGAGCCCGACGGTGGGCTCGTCGAGCAATAGCAGCTTCGGCTCGTGCAGCAGGGCCCGGGCGATCTCGACCCGGCGCAGCTGGCCGCCGGAGAGCTGCCGGACCTTGTCGCCGGCCCGCTCGGCGAGGTCGAGCCGGGCCAGCTCCGCGGCGCCGCGCGCCCGCGCCCGGGCCTTGGGCAGGCCGTGCAGGGCGGCGTGATAGGCGAGGTTCTGGGTGACGCTGAGGTCCAGGTCCAGCGTGCGTTGCTGGAAGACCACGCCGATCCGCGCCAGGGCCTCCGAAGGCCGCCGCCGAACGTCGTGGCCGAAGACCCGGATCGCGCCGCTGCGGTTGTCGTAGAGCCGGGTGATCAGCGAGAACAGCGTCGTCTTGCCGGCGCCGTTCTGGCCGAGCAGCACCGCGAACTCACCGGCCGCCACCGCGAAGCTGACGTCGTCGAGGGCGCGGCGCTTGCCGAAGCTGTGGCTGACCCCCTCGACCGCCAGGGCCGGCACGACCGCGGCGCCGTCCGGTGTCGTTCCGGCGATCGCTTCGGCCGTGCTCACGTTGAGCGGTCTCCCCGGTGTCTCAAGAAAAAGGGGTCAGAGTCATTTCTCGCCTCGGTCTATTCCGCTTCCGTGGCAATGAGCCCACAGCAAAAAAAGTCTCTGACCCCTTTTTCCGCCCCTCTGTCAGGAGCTATTTGACGTTGAACACCGCCTGTTGGGACTCGGCGGTGGTGCCAGGGATTCGTAGGATGAAGGTCCCGGGCCGGATCGTCACGAAGGAGATTTCCGCTGTTCCTTCGTCATCGAATTCGAGGCTGTCGACTCCGAGCGGTCGCACCTCGATGTCGTTGATCACGATCTCGTCGACCCAGACGTTGCGGAAGAAATCCGCGCCGGAGATCGCAAGTTCCGCGGAACCGTCGGCCTCGATTTCGATCTCGTAGTATTTGCCCGCTTCCAGCTGATAGGGGCCCTTGGTCAGGGGCTGACCGGACGACAGCTTGATGGGGTCGAGCTTCTGCGCGCCGCCGGTCAGGAGCCCGGCCTGAGCCGCGGCGTCCTTGCCGGCCAGCGGCGACAGGACCAGGGCCAGGACCAGGGCGAAAAACACATTCCTTGTAAGCATGATGCCTCCTTCTCGTCTTCTTGTGCTTCGGTTCAAGAATTGTCCGTGAGGGGTCTTGGGCGGGACGCGCGATCAATCCTTGACCACCACGCCCCAGGGGAAGCGGCCGACGGTGATCGACTTGATGACCTTGCGTTTCTCGACGTCGATCACCGAGATGTCGTTGGACACGCCGTTGGTCGAGAAGATCCGCTTCTCCTCGCCGTCGAAGGCGAGCTGCCAGACCCGCTGGCCGACCAGCAGGTAGTCCTCGACCTCGAAGCTCTCGGCGTTGACCACCGCGACCCGGTTGGCCGGGCCTAGCGCGACGAAGGCCAGCTTGCCGTCGCTGGTGACCCGGGCGCCGACCGGCTGGATCGCCTCCGGACGCACGCCGGGAATCTCGAAGCTGACCTTGTGGACGATCTCCTTGGTCTGGGTGTCGATGACGCTGACCGTGCCGCCGATCTCGGAGGTCACCCAGACGTGCTTGTTGTTCTTGGTGAACTCGGCGAAGCGGGGACGGCTGTCGACCAGGACGTTGTCGGTGATCTCGTAGGTCGAGGTGTCGATGAAGTGGGCCATGTTGGTGGTCTCGGAGGTGTTGACCATTACCTTGCCGTCGGGGCTGATGCCCATGCCCTCGGGCTCGACGCCGACCGGGATCTCGGCCAGGACGTTGCCCTTCTCGACGTCGACCACGGTCACAAGGTTGTCGTCCTCGTTGGCCACGAAGAGCGGGTTGCCGCTGGGGTGCAGGATGAAGAGCTCCGGATCGGGGCCGCTCGGCAAGGTGCGCACGACCTTCAGGGTCTCCAGGTCCAGGACCTCGACGTGGTTGTCGTCACTGGCGCAGATGTAGAGGTACTTCTGGTCCTTGCTGAGCGCGATGCCGCGCGGCCGCTGGCCGACCTCGACCGTATCCGTGACCTCGAGAGTCTTGCCGTCGATCACGGTGATCGAGTTGCCCTTCTCGTTGGACACGTAGATGGTCTGCGCCGCGCCCGGCAGCGCCCAGAGCAGGACAAGTCCCGCGATTGCCCAGTGGTACTTCACGTCCTTCGCCTCCCTCTGTAGCCGCGTCTTTCCGCGCGTCTCCTAGTCGTCATTGCAGCTTGCAGCCGGATTCCGGCTCGTCGTAGCCCAGGGTGTCCAGCGGCGTGCGCTGGTGCAGGAATTCCTTCTGCGGCGAGACCGAGACCAGGCTGCGCGGCGCCGCCAGCAGGACCGGCTGGCGCAGTTGCTGGTTCCAGCGCCGGAAGGTCAGCGGCGTGCCCTTGAAGGCGGCCAGCTTGAACTTGTCGCCGAGCAGGTGGTCACGGATCGTTCCCGGCGCGGCCGCGTTGGTACGGGTCACCGCCTCGCCGATGGCCCGCATCGCCGCCCAGTTGGCGTAGTCGCGGACGGTCATGTCGCGACCGGCAATTTTGCGCAGGCGGCGCTGGATCTGGGTGCCGCCCCACTGCTCGTGGCTGCGGTGCCAAGCGGTCGGGATCAGGCCCTGGGTGCCGGCCACCGGCCGCGCGTCCCAGGTCCGGTAGGGCAGGTACTCGCCGAAGGCGTCGCCCTCGTCGGCCACGACCACGACGTCGTGGTCCGGGGCGCCCTGGGACAGGACCGGGATCTGCTTCTGGATCTGGGCGTGGCCGCTGTCGGTGCGGGCCGAGGGCGCGTCCTCCTCGACTAGCCGTTCCTCGACGACCTTGGCGTTGAACTTCTTCGCCGAGCGCTGCAGCGCTGCGAAGAAGGCACGGTCGCCGTCGGTCTTGCCGTAGAGCACCAGCCACTTGTTCCATTTCTTCCAGATCAGGTACTGGGCCAGGGCGTCGGTGCGCATCGAGCGGCTGGGTATGATGTGGAAGACGTTGGCGCGGCAGCCCTCGTTGCGCAGGGCGTCGTCGGGCGACCGGACGTTGAAGATCAGGGCCTCGGCCGCCTCGGGCAGCGCCGCGACGGATGCCAGGTCCGCGGCCCGCAGGTCGGCCAGGAACAGCCGCGCGCCCGTCGCCGCCTGGCTGCGGAAGGCCTCGGCCGGATCGCCGTCCTCGGGGACCACGACCTCGATCAGCCGGTAGTCGTGCTTGAGGAAGCGGCCGGTGGTCTGGTTGTCCTGCAGCCCGAGCCGGGCGCCCCAGACCCCGTCGTCCTCGAGAATCGGATCGAGCAGGGACAGTGGCAGCTTCTGCTTCTCCTGCTTGGTCAGATAGACGACCGCGACGTCCAGGCCGGCCGCCAACGCCGCAGCGGGCCCCAGCACCAGGGCGCAAACGACGACCACGGTGGCCGGCATGGCCGGCCAACTGCGCCGACACCCGGGCCCCCGGCCGCCGGCCAGAAGCCTCTTCAACTGTCGCGTCGTTTGCCGCCAGAACTGCCTGTTGCCACCCGCCGCGCGGGGGTACCTCCCCAAAGTGCCCGGCATTTCCTCCCCATATGCCTGCTTTTTGAACAGATTTAATGTATCCTAAGGCCAAGAAGAAAAGCAAACGGCCACTAGGGGAGGAGAGATGAGCAAGCCCCTCGCGCCGCGGGTCCTGCGGTGCCTGTCCGCCTTGGCGCTCGGCCTGGCGCTCCTGCCGGGTCCCGCCGCGCCGGCCGTGGGGGCCGAAGCGCTACCCCTGGCGGTCTTCGACTTCGAGCTGATCGACACCAGCCTTGAGGGCGAGACCCGCGGCCCGCGCGCCGACGAGCAGGCCCGCCTCGGGATGATCAGCGCGCAACTGCGCCGGATGCTGGCGGACAGCGGCCGCTACCGGATCCTCGACCTGACGCCGGTCGAGGCCGAGATTGCCGCGGTTGGCTACCTGCACGGCTGCAACGGCTGCGACACCAAGATCGCCGGCGGGCTGGGCGCCGAGCGGGCTGTGACCGGTACAGTTCAGAAGGTCAGCAACCTGATCCTCAACATCAACCTCTATGAGCGCGAGGTCGCTTCCGGCAAACTGCTTCGCGCGATGAGCGTCGACATCCGCGGCAACACCGACAAGTCCTGGTCGCGCGGCGTCTCCTACTTGGTTCGCAACCGTTTCCTGAAGGGAGCCAAATGATGCTGCGCCTCGGCATCCGATCCTGCCGGGCGATCCGCCTGGCCCTTGTGGCAGCCGCCTTGGCGATCGCCCTGGCGCCGGCCGTGGCGTCGGCGGGCCAGCTCAAGGTCGCCGTCATCAAGTTCGGCACCGTCAGCTGGGAAATGGACGTGATCCGCCACCACGGCCTGGCCGCCGACCAGAAGCTCGAGCTCGAGGTCCTCACGCTGGCCAACACCAACGCCTCCAAGGTCGCCCTCCAGGCCGGCGAGGCCGACGTGATCGTCACCGACTGGATCTGGGTCTCGCGCCAGCGCGCCGAGGGCGCCGACTACACCTTCGTGCCCTACTCGACGGCCCTGGGCTCGCTGATGGTCCCAGGGGACTCGCCGATTCAGGAGCTTGCCGACCTCAAGGGCCGCCGCCTGGGCATCGCCGGCGGTCCGCTCGACAAGAGCTGGCTGCTGCTGCGCGGCTACGGGTTGGAGAAGCTGGGCGCGGACCTCGACGGTGAGGTCGAGAAGGTCTTTGCCGCCGCGCCCCTGCTCAACGAACAGATTCAGGCCGGGCGCCTCGACGCGGTGATCAACTACTGGCCCTTCGCGGCCCGGCTCCAGGCCCGCGGCTACCGACCGCTGCTCGGGGTCAACGAGATGGCCGAGAGCTTCGGCCTGGCCTCGCGGGTGCCCCTGCTCGGCTACGTCTTCCGCGAAAGCCAGGGCGAGACCCAGCGGGACGACATCATGGCTTTCCTCAACGCCACCCGGGAGGCGAAGCGCATCATGAGCCTCTCCGACGCCGAATGGGAGCGGTTGCGGCCCCTGATGCGGGCCAAGGACGATGCCACTTTCATCGCCCTGCGTGCCGGCTTCCGCCACGGAATCCCCTTCCACTGGCGGGCCCAGCAGAGGGAGGAGGCCGCCAAGCTCTTCGCGATCCTCGCCCAATACGGCGGCGAGAAGCTGGTCGGCCCCTCGGGCGAGCTGGCGCCGGGAACCTTCTGGCCGCACGTTACCTATTGACGTTTCATGCTCGCCCGCGCCGGCTTCGGCCTCTATGGCCTTTCCTTGCTGGCCCTGGTCCTGCTCTGGCAGCTGGCGGCGGGGCTGGCCGAGAGCCGCGTCCTGCCGCCGCCGCTGGCGGTCCTGGCCGTGCTGGGCGAGGGCCTGGCGAGCGGCGAGCTGCTCTATCACCTCGCGGTCACCCTGGCCCGGGTCGCGGCGAGCTTCCTGCTCGCCATGGCCATCGGCGTGGCGCTCGGCATCGCCCTGGGCCGCTCGCGGCTCCTGGACCGGATCTTCGACGGCTGGCTGATCCTGTTCCTGAACCTGCCGGCGCTGGTCACCATCATCCTCTGCTACGTCTGGTTCGGGCTGGTCGAGGCGGCGGCGATCGCAGCGGTGGCGATCAACAAGATTCCCAACGTCGTGGTGACCGTGCGCGAGGGCGCCCGGGCGCTCGATCCGAGCTACCTCGAGATGGCGCGCAGCTTCCGGCTGGGCCGGGGTCGGGTCCTGCGCTACGTGATCCTGCCGCAACTCGTGCCCTTTGTGGTGGCGGCGGCGCGCTCGGGGCTGGCGCTGATCTGGAAGATCGTCCTGGTGGTCGAGCTGCTCGGGCGCAGCAACGGGGTCGGCTTTCAGCTCTCGGTCTTCTTCCAGCTCTTCGACGTTGCCGCCATCCTGGCCTACACCCTGGCCTTCGTGGCGGTGGTCCAGGTGATCGAGCTCGCCGGTCTGCAACCCCTGGAGCGCCGTGTGAACCGATGGCGCCGCTAGGCAGGCTCGAAATCGAAATCGCCGAGAAGCGCTACCCTGCCTGCGACGACTCCGGGCCCCGGCGGGTGCTGGAGAACCTGCGGCTGGAGGTGCCGCGGGGCCAGTTTCTCTGCCTGCTCGGTCCCTCGGGCTGCGGCAAGACGACCCTGCTCAACCTCGTCGCCGGCCTCGACCGGGACTTCGAGGGCCGGATCGGCTGGTCCGAAGCGGCGGCGCCCCGGATCGGCTACGTCTTCCAGGAGCCCCGGCTGCTGCCCTGGCTGACGGTGATACAGAACATCGAGCTGGTCCGGGCCGAGGTTGGCGAAGGGGACCCGGCCTTTGTCGAACACCTTCTGGAGGTTGCGGGGCTGACCGAGTTCCGCGACGCCTACCCGCAGCGCCTGTCGCTTGGCCTGGCGCGCCGCGTCGCCCTGGTCCGGGCCTTCGCGGTCAAGCCCGACCTGCTGCTGATGGACGAGCCCTTCGTCTCCCTGGACCGGCCCACGGCGGAGCGGCTGCGCCGCCTGCTAGTCCAGATCTGGGGGGAGCGGCCGACCACGGTGCTCTTCGTCACCCACAGCCTCGGCGAAGCCCTGCAGCTGGCCGACCGGGTGGTCCGGCTTTCGCCGTCGCCGGCTTCGGTCGTCGCCGATCTGCAGGTCCCGCTGGCGCGCGAGGCGCGCGGCGACCGGGCGGCGATGACGCGGCTGCGCGAAGAGCTCCTCCGCGAGCAGCCCCTGCTCGCCGGCGAAGCCGAGTGACGGCCCGTGGACCGGGGAAAGCAAGCGGGCCGGCCCTCGGATTTCGCGATCCGGTCCGGCGTCAGGCTCTCTTGAAGAGCCGGCCGAGCGCCAGGAAGGGCAGCAGGAGGAGGTACCAGAACTTCTTCAGGAGAACCAGGGCGCCAGCGAGGATTCCGGCTCCCCAGGCCTTCTTGTTGCCGGTCATCATGCCGACCGCCAGCGCGCCCAGGCCGACCGCGGCCACCGCGTCGCCGGCCCGGAAGTCGGCGTAGCGCGCGCCCTCCTGATAGTCGTAGCTGGTCAAGGCCGGCCCGAGGGCCATCTTGGCGTTTTGGAACTGCTCGGGATCGCCGGTCCAGGTCAGCCGCGAATAGCCGTGGCGCCCCAGCTTCAGGGCGATTGCGTTGATCGCTTCGATTCCCTCGCTGTCGCGCAGCCGGGTCGCCCAGTAGACGGTGTTGTTGCGCGCGTTGTAGTGAGGCTCCTCCGCCCAGCCCAGGACCTCAAGGGTCGGATAGCCGTTCTCCGCGCGGATCGGGTTGGAGTCCCGGGTGCCGTCGATGATCTCCTGCAGCAGGGAGTCCGGCGCGACGTCCTTCCAGTCCTCGTCCTCGAGGAAGCCGATCTCATGGTACTCGATATCGATAAAGCTGCCGGCGGCCGGGCCGCCGGTCGACTCGATCAGGGCGACGACGTCGGGCCAGCCGTCGATCCCCTGGGTCAGCTCCAGGAACCTGCGCGCTTGCGCCCCGACGACGATCCGCTCGTTCGGGCCGAGGTCATAGCTGCTCTTCGAGCCGGGAATCTCGTAGACCAGCCGCTGGCTTTGCCAGTGCAGGTCCTCGACCGGATCCGACTGCGCCGTGGCCGGCGAGGCCGCGGCGGCGGCGAGGAAAAGGATCAGGGCAGGGCGCTGGAACATGTCGACCTCCAAGGATGAGCCTCAGAAGGCGCCCTCGGGGTTAACTTTCGGTTGTTGACCCGAAATTCTTTTTCCCGCTGATTTGTCTCAAATGCGGGCAACCGGTCTCGCGCCGGAAGCACCGGTCCTGGGGTGGCCGGGGCCGCCGATCCGCGCCGTCACGCACCGCGGCCCGGGCGGCGGAAGTCGGGCCGCCCGGGCCGCAGCTTGGTCATCTTGGCAATCGATCAGGAAAGGGGTGCTGGCGCCTGAAAGACACCGGCGAAGTAAGCCGCGACGACCGCGATCACCAGCAATGCGGTCGCGCCCGCCGTCCAGATCAGCACCTTCTTGTTTTCTTGGGTCATCATCCTACCTCCGGTCACTGTTTCCGGTGATTCAGGAATGAAGACCGACATTATCTCCCGTTGCATAATGGATAGAGATTTGCAATTTTCGAATGTCTTTGCGCCGAGATATGACGCCGACGCATAGCTCTTGGCGGGCTTCGCGGCGGGTTCAGTCCCCGGCGTAGGCCGTCTCGGCGGCGAAATACTCCGGAAACCCGGCGACCGCCTGCAGTTCGGCGAAGCTCGCCAGGCGCTCGGGCCGCGCCCCGGCCGTCATGGCGTCCAGCGCCTCGGTCATGGCCTGCAGGGCGGCGAGCTGCAAGGTGAGGGGATAGGCCGCCAGCTTGTAGCCGATCGCCTCCAGCTCGGCCGGCGGCAGCAGCGGCGTGTCGCCCTGCTCGACCAGGTTGGCCATCTTGGGGCCCTCGACCTCGGCGCAGTAGCGGCGCATCTCCGTTTCGCTCTGCGGCGCCTCAAGGAAGGTGATGTCGGCGCCCAGCGCCCGGAAGGCCTGGGCCCGGGCGAGGGCTTCCTCGAAGCCCTCGGTGGCGCGGGCGTCGGTGCGCGCCATGACCAGGATCTCCGCGCCCTCGTCTCGGGCATCCAGGGCGGCGCGCAGGCGGATCAGGGCCTCCTCGCGCGGCACCGTCTGCTTGCCCCGGGTGTGGCCGCAGCGCTTGGGCGCGACCTGGTCCTCGATCATGATGCAGGCGAAGCCGGCCCTGGCGTAGCCCTGGACGGTGCGCTTGACGTTGAGCGGGTTGCCGTAGCCGGTGTCGCCATCGCCGATCACCGGGATCCCGACCGTATCGCAGATGTTGCGGCCCTGGTCGGCCATCTCGGCGTAGGAGATCAGGCCGGTGTCGGGCAGGCCGAGACGCGCGACCGAGACCGCGAAGCCGCTCATGAAGGTGACGGGAAAGCCGGCGCGCTCGATAAGCTTGGCCGAGAGCGCGTCGAAGCAGCAGGGCATGACCTGCAGCCCGGGCTGCGCCAGGAGGTCGCGGAGCTGCTGGACCCGGTTCATGGGAGCCTCCTCAAAGCTTGAAGGGGATGTAGAGGGCGATGTCCGGCAGCAGGAAGATGCAGAGGACGGCCACCAGCATCAAGGCCAGGAACGGCCAGACCCCGGCCGCGACCTCGCCCATGGAGGCGCGGCCGACGGCCTGGATGACGTAGAGGTTGAGGCCGACCGGCGGGGTGATCAGGGCGCATTCGACCATGATCACGAAGAAGATCCCGAACCAGATCGGGTCGATCCCGAGGGCGCCGAGCGAGGGCGCCAGCACCGGCACCATGATCAACATCATCGAGAGCGCCTCGAGGAACAGCCCCATCAGCACCAGCACGGCGGCCACCACCAGGACGAAGAGCCAGGCCTCGTTGAAGTTCTGCGTGATCGCCAGGGAGATGTCCTGGGGGATGCGGTAGAGGGTGATCGCCTTGCCGAAGACCTTGGCGCCGGCGACGATCAGGAGGATCGTCACCGTGGTCTTCATGGCCTCCAGGGTCGCCTCCTTCAACATGGTCCAGGTCAGGGTGCGCAGGATCACGCCGGTGATGACCAGGGCGGCGGCGAAGCCGACGGCGGCGGCCTCGGTCGGGGTGAAGGCGCCGGCGTAGATGCCCCAGATGATCAGAGCGGCCAGGCCGAAGGTCGGCAGGGCGCGGACCGCCGTGGTCCGGCGCTCGGCCCAGCCGGCCTTGGGCTGCGGCTCATAGCTGGCGCTGAAGCGCGCGTAGAGCATCGAGAAGCCGATGAAGAGCGCGATCAGCAGCAGGCCGGGCCCGATCCCGGCGAGGAAGAGCGCGATCACCGATTCCTCGGTGATGAAGCCGAAGACGATCATCGGGATCGAGGGCGGGATCAGGATCCCCAGGGTGCCGCCGGCGGCCAGCAGGCCGAGGACGAAGGGCCGCGGATAGCCGCGCCGGATCATCTCGGGGATCGCCACGGTGCCGATGGTCGCCGCGGTCGCGACCGAGGAGCCGGAGATCGCGGCGAAGATGCCGCAGGACACCACCGTGGCGACCGCCAGGCCGCCGGGCCAATGGCCGACCCAGGCCTGGACCGCGGCGAAGAGGTCGCGCCCGACCCCGCCCTTCAGCAGCACGTTGGACATCAGCAGGAAGAGCGGCACCGCCAGCAGGATGAAGTTGTCGAGGGTGCTGAGCAGGCCCTGCGGCACCATGAGCGGCGAGAAGCCGCCCAGTTCCAGCATCAGGTAGCCCAGGCCGCCCAGGGCGAAGGCGACCGGGATCCCGACCAGCAGCAGGACGAAGAGGGCGAGCAGGACCAGGGCGGCGGTCATGGCCTCAGGCCTCGCCCGAACCCTCGGTCTCGGCCGGGGCGCCGTGGCGCAGCACGCGCTGGAGCTCGGCCAGGCACTGCAGCAGGAGCACCAGGAAGCCGAGGGGGATCACCACCTCGCTCCACCAGTTCGGGATGTTGAGCATGGTGCCGGTCGAGCGGCCGCGCTCGAAGGAATCGTAGGCGATGAACCAGCCGTGCCAGGCGGCGACCGCCGAGAAGCCGGCGATGAAGACCAGGGTGAAGGCCTCGCAGGCCTGGCGGCCGCGGTTGCCCAGGCGGGCGGTCAGCAGGGTGATCCGGATGTGCGCGCGTTGGCGCAGCAGGGTCGCCATGGCGATGAAGCTGCCCCAGAGCAGCAGGAGCTGCGAGAGCTCGGCGGCCCAGATCGTCGGCGCGTTGAAGAGATAGCGGGCCAGCACCTCGTAGGTGATCATGGCGCCGGTCAGGAAGAACAGCCAGGCGGCGAGGTGGCCGAGGAAGTCGGCCGCGCGGTCAATGAGACGCAGCAAGCCCTTGGTCCCTTGGGCGTGGCGGGGCTGGCCGCTCGGCCAGCCCCGCAGGTATCTGAGGGTCCTCAGTTGGTGCCGCGCAGTTCTTCGGCCGCCTTCAGGAGCTGCTCGCCCAGGGCGCCGGCCGAGGCCTTGTACTGCTGGACCACCGGGTCTGCGCCCTTGCGCCAGGCGGCGACCTCGGCGGCCGAGAGCTCGACCACCGTCATGCCTTCTTTCCTGGCCGCTTCGTAGGCCTCCGCCTCGATCCGGGCGATGTCGTCGCGTACCGCGACGTCGGACTTTTCGGCGGCGGCAGTGATGATGTCCTTGTGGTTCTGGGGCAGGCCGGTCCAGAAGGCTTCGTTGACCAGGACGACGAATTCGATGTCGGCGTGGTTGGTCACGGTGATGGTGTCCATGACCTCCCAGAGCTTGCGCGACCTGACCCCGGAGACGCCGGTCATGCCGACGTCGACCGTGCCGCGCTGGTAGGCGAGGTACTGCTCGGAGCCGGAGATCAAGGTAGGCGCCGCGCCGACGGCCTCCATGAAGGTGCCCAGGGTCTTGCCGAAGACCCGGACCTTCTTGTTCTTGATCTCGTCCGGGGTGCGCACCGGCGCGCCCTTGGACAGCATGATCGCGCCGCCATAGGCCTGCCACCAAAGCACCCGGCTGCCGGTGCCAAGGATGGCCTCGTCGATCGGCCCGCGGATCGGGCTGCCCTTGACGGTCGCCGCGCGGACCAAGGATTCGGAGTTGAACATGAAGGGCAGGTAGAAGATGTCGACCGCCGGGATGTCGCCGACGAAGCGGGTCAGCGAGGCCACGCCCATTTCGATGGCCCCGGAGCCGACCGCCTGCGGGACCTCCTTGTCCTTGTAAAGCTGAGCGGAGTCGTAGATCTGCACCTCGATCTCGCCGCCCGAGGCCTTCTCCGCCTCCTCTTTGAACAGCAGCAGGTTTTGGCCCAGGTGGCTCTTCAAGGGCAGCTGCAGCGAGATGCGCAGCGTTGTCTCGGCGGCCTCCGGGCTGCCGCTCGCCAGGAGTGCCGCGGTGACACCCAGGCAGGCGATGGTCTTGCGAATCATGTCTTTGCCTCCCCTCGCATGGTCCGTTTCTTGGTTTCTGGCCTGTGGCGGCAATAATCTAGCACCCTTGGCGGGCAAAGCGATTGCGAATACAGACCATGAAGTACCGTGTCGATAGGATGATATCCTGAATTCTAGGGAGTCTCTCGGATGGATGACCTAGACTTCGGGATTCTCTGCGTGCTTCAGGACAGGCCGGAAGCGTCGATGGGGGATCTCGGCGAAAGGGTCGGGCTCAGCCACAGGCTTTGCCGGCGCCGGGTGAAGCGCCGAGCCGAGCCGGATAGGCCGGCACAGGTCCGCACGGACGGGATACGCGCGGTCGGCGCAGCCGGCGACGGGTCTTGTGAGGGGAAAGCGTGATCCGGGGCTATTTTCTGCCCGGGCAGGGCCGTGGGGCGCCCTTGCGGGCGCCCGCAGCTGCGTCTCAGGCAGCGAGACTGGAATCGTTCCAGGCGGCGGTCTGCTTGCAGTCCTTGCAAACCCGTTCACCGGCCCAAGCGCTGGTGAAGTCCTTGCGGCACATCAGACACTTGCGGCTCTTGGCAACGTATTCCTTATCCGGCTCTGGCTTCTTGTTCTTGCTTGAGTCACTCATTTCGATCGCTTCTGGTCTAGATATCAATCAGCCCCGATTGCTGCTTAGACATAGGGTCGCCCCCTTGGGAGACAACCCTTCGTAATGCAATGCAGCAATGTTGTGTTTGTATCTCGAGGTTACGGCGGAGTTAATACCAGAAATTGGATCGATTCCAAAGGCTTTTCTGATCCCCGGGAAAATTTTTTGCAACTAGGTTACAGCCCCATGACGCAACCGCTTGAGGTTCGGCGGCCCGCAATCCGCCAGATATTGTAACGCTGTGAAGTCGGTAAGCCGACGGACACCCGGGATTCCACAAGCACCGCGCAAGATATGCTGCGCTGCAACATCGCGGCCCTTTCGTAACAAGTCGGAGCCAAGTGCTTGAAACTCTGCGGGTCGTTAGCAACACGTTAATCATCGGCATTCTATGATCTGGCCAGCTCTCGCGGGCGCTGCCTGACGGTCTAGGCCATCGGTTCCTGTGCGGCGAGACCTCGTTCATCGGTGAGGCGGGGCGTCGGATTCCGGCGTCCGATTCAAAGGAATTCGGAATGGGTCTGTTCAACAGGTTTCAGGGCCTCCTTTCGCAAGACATGGCGATCGACCTGGGCACGGCGAACACGCTGGTCTACGTCAAGGGCAAGGGGATCGTGCTGAACGAGCCCTCGATGGTCGCGATCGTGGAAGGCAAGGGCCGCAAGCAGGTCCTCGCGGTCGGCGACGACGCCAAGCTGATGCTCGGCCGCACCCCCGGCGGCATGCAGGCCATCCGGCCGCTCCGCGACGGGGTCATCGCCGATTTCGAGGTCGCGGAGGAGATGATCAAGCACTTCATCCGCAAGGTTCAGCACAATCGCAGCTTCGCCAGCCCCCAGATCATCGTCTGCGTGCCCTCCTCGGCGACCGCGGTGGAGCGCCGGGCGATCCAGGAATCGGCCGAGGCCGCCGGGGCCCGCCGGGTCTTTCTCATCGAGGAGCCCATGGCCGCGGCGATCGGTGCCAATCTGCCGGTGACCGAGCCGACCGGCTCCATCGTCGTCGACATCGGCGGCGGCACCACCGAGGTCGCGGTCTTGTCCATGGGCGGCATCGTCTATGCCAACTCCGTGCGGGTGGGCGGCGACAAGATGGACGAAGCGATCATCTCCTACATCCGGCGCAACCATAACCTGCTGGTCGGCGAATCCTCGGCCGAGCGGATCAAGAAGGAAATCGGCAGCGCCTGCGTGCCGATGAATGGCGACGGCGAGACCATGGAGATCAAGGGCCGCGACACGGTGACCGGCGTGCCCAAGGGCCTGACCCTGAGCCAGCGGCAGATCGCCGAGGCCCTGGCCGAGCCGGTCAGCGCCATCGTCGAGGCGGTCAAGACGGCGCTGGAGCACACCGCGCCGGAGCTGGCGGCCGATATCGTCGACAAGGGCATCGTCATGACCGGCGGTGGCGCCAATCTGAGGAACCTCAATACCGTGCTCCGCAACGCGACCGGTCTCCCGGTAACGATCGCAGACGACCCCCTGAACTGCGTGGCCCTGGGATCGGGCCGCTGCCTGGAGGAGATGGGGGCCATGCACAACGTGCTGATGTCGTTCTGAACCCAGTCGGCAGACGACCCCCAGGGCGAGGGCGGTCCGCGGGGCCGCCCTTTCGTGTCGCGCGCTTCCGGAATCCGCCGAAGGCCGGCCTCTGCGCCGCTCTGCGGTCAGGGTCACGGAAAACGCACAGCCCCAGCCTAGACATTCGTTAACCATAACCCCTTATGTTGCGGCGCAGCACGTTTGAGCGCCGGACTCCCGGCCCGATCGAAGATTGCGGAGAGGGTTCCACGCATGGCAGCAAAGAGCACCGCTCGACGGCAGCCCGCTAAACCTGACGCGAAGCCCAAGACCGCGCGCAAGGGCCGCGCCGAAACCCCGCCTGCCCGCAGGCCGCGGGTCGAGGCCGCCCGCCGCCCGGGCGTGGTCAAGCCGATCAACCTCGCCCTGCAGGGCGGCGGGGCGCACGGCGCCTTCACTTGGGGCGTGCTGGACCGGCTGCTGGAAGACGGCCGAACCTTCTTCGATGGGGTGAGCGGGACCAGCGCCGGTGCCTTCAATGCCGTGGCCCTCGCGGCCGGCCTGCAGACGGGCGGCGCGGAGGGCGCCCGGGAGAAGCTCGAGGCCCTGTGGCGGGCGGCCTCCGATGCCGCTCGGCTCTTGCCGCTGCGCGGCTCGCGCTCGAGCCATTTCGCATTCGACCTCATGACCCGCGTTATCTCGCCCTACCAGTTCAATCCCATGGATCTCAATCCGCTTCGGGGGCTCCTGGAGGACGCGGTCGACTTCGCCGCCCTGCGCCGGGCCGCGACCGTCAAGCTCTTCGTCGCCGCGACCGAGGTCGCCAGCGGCCGGGCGCGGATCTTCGAGACCCGGGAGATCTCGGTCGACGTTGTCCTGGCCTCAGCCTGCCTGCCGCAGCTGCACCACGCGGTGAAGATCGGCCGGCACCACTACTGGGACGGCGGCTTTTCGGCCAATCCGGCGATCCTGCCGGTGATCGAAGCCTGCGAGACACCGGATACCCTGATCGTCCAGCTCAACCCGGACAGCGACGCCGAGCTGCCGACCCGGGCCGGCGAGATCACCGCGCGGATGATGCGCATGACCTTCAACCAGCCCTTCCGCCGCGAGATCGAGACCATAGAGCTCTGCCGCCGGGTGGCGCGCGAGGGCATTGCGATCGGCGGCCGCCTGCGCCGCCGGGTCAAGCGGCATCGCTTCCACCTCATCGAGGCGGCGCCCTACACCAAGGACCTGGAGGAGCACAGCCGCCTGACCCCGGATTGGGACCTGCTGTGCCACCTGCGCGACTGCGGCCGCCGTGCCGCCGAGGCCTGGCTGAAGAAGCAGCACCGCCAGGTCGGCTACAACGCGACCGTCGACCTGGCCCAGAAGTTCCTTTAGGCCGGCAGGCGGCTCAGGCGCCCAGCCGTGCCTCGGCGTAGCCCTTGATGGCGGCGGCCAGGGTATCGAGGTCGGCGCGCAGGCGGCCAAAGCCCGGACCCCGGGCGAAGCTGACCTCGTCCATGTAGAGCCGACGGTTGATCTCGATCTGCAGACTGTGGCGGCCCTTGGACGGCTCGGCGTAGCGCTGGACCAGCTCGACCCCCTTGTAGGGGTCGTTCAGCTTGACCCGATAGCCGAGAGCCGTCAGCTCAGCGGCGACGAAGCGGGTGAAGGCCGGGTCGCAGGAGCTGCCGTCCCGGTCGCCAAGGACGAAGTCGGCGCGAGCCGCCGGGCCGTCGGGGGTGGTCTCGTCGCCCATGGCCGGCATGGAATGGCAGTTGAGGTGCCAGACCTGCCCGAAGCGGCCGTGCGCCGCGTCCAGGAGCTCCTGCAGGGCGGCGTGATAGGGTTGCCAGCAGGTCTCGATCCGGCGCTGCACCTCGGCGACGGTCAGCTTGCGGTCGTAGATCTCGCCCAGGCCGCGCAGCCGGCGCCAGATCAGGCCGACGCCGCGCTCGGTCTTGTCGCCCGGCCACGTGGTGCCGGGCCAGGGTCCGTCGATCATGTCGCGGTCCAGGTCCTCCAGCGCCCGATTGGGATCGATGTAGCTGCGCGGGAAGAGCGCGTGCAGCAGGGGCGCGCCCAACCGCACCACGCCGGCAAAGAGTGCTTCGACGTGGCTGTCCTCGGCCTGGCGCAGGATCTGGCGGTCGATCCGGTGGTCGAAGTCCGGCGGATAGTCGCGGCCGCTGTGCGGGCTGTCGAAGACCAACGGGGTGTCGATCTCGGCGGGGCGCTCGACCCGGATCATGACGAGATCCCGGGGGCGGGCGTCGGTGCTGCCATGCCGGGCCCAGCTGCCGGCATTGGCTTGGTGACGTCCCTGCCGCTCTGGCCCCTGTGCATGGCGCTCCGCCGTCACCCGAAAAACGGATCCCCGCCATCCCGGTTCGATGGTGGCGGGCCCCCGGTCCAGGGTCATGTTAGCCAGGCTTTGACAGGGCTCTCAAGCGGGGCGGGCGCCGCGCTCGCACTCGTTGTGGGCTAGGCTTGGGGCTGCTCCGAGAAGCTGTCGACCGAGAGCTCGGCGGCAGGATCCTTGACCACGAGCTCGGCGACCACCTCGCAGGTCTCGGCGAAGGCGGCCATATCGGCCTGCCCGTCGTCTTGCTGCGGACCGACGGCCCGGAAGAAGCGAGCGCATTCGCGCAGCAGCTGGGCGGCGAGTTCTGCGTGCGTTGCCATGGCGCCACTGTCGACGGTTAAGGTAAAGAAAGCGTCAAGGCCGCGGGGATCGAGAGGGCCGGGCTTGCAACGGGCATTTCGGCTGTCCTGGCGAAATCAAACTGCGCTCAATCGGGATCGACCGAACGCAGACAACTCGACCCACTTCATAGATACGGAGCCGCCTGTGTTCGATAGAACGCAGGCGGCTCCTGGGTCCGCCGCTCAGCTTGGTCCCGGCTTCGCGGCTCGCGAACCGGATCAGACGATGCGCGAGCCGCGAGCGGCGGGGTTAGAGCCTTGCGTACAAGCCGACGACTGCGTCCAGCTCGGACATGAGCGTCGTGTCGAGGCTGGCGAGGTCGGCGATATCCTCCGGATCGATGTTGCGCGACGCCAGGGCGGTTTGCAGGATCGGTTTCAGCTCTCGCCAGAGACTGTTGACCGACTTGAGCTGGGCCAGGATCTGCTGGTTCGGCGGCGGCATGAGGCGCTGCTCGTAGTCGCCGACCATTAGCCCCTGCAGGGTGGCCTCAAAGAGCTGCATGGAACGGGAAAGCTCCCGCCTTTGTTTCTGGGGGCTCTCGTTGTAGGCGATCAGCAGGAAGTCCTTGGACATCTTCTCGATTAGCATGCGCTGACGGTCGGCCTGATCGATGGCGATCTCCAGCATCGTGAAGACGCCGCCGCGTTTCGCGGCATTCTTGTAGGCCGACACCGTATCCGTCATGGCGGCGAGCAGCGGCAGGCTGATGTCCGACACGAGGCCGACCGAATCGCCGGCGGCCTCGGCAGAACTCGTGGCCTCCTGTAGCGCCTCGTGGAACAACGGCCACAGTTGCTCCACACGGGCGAGGCTTGCGAGAACCTCGGCATCTTCCGTGCCCTGAAGCGCAAGCTCCGGGTCGCCGTAGCGCAATCCCTTGAGAATCCGGTCAAATTTCTTGGAGTTGTAGCGCAGGTTTCTCTGGTTTTCGCGCTGGTTGTGCCCCAGGGCAAGAAGCAGCAGTTCCTTGCTCATGCGCTGGGTGATCATCCGCTGCCGGCCGGCGACATTGATCGTATGCTTGTAGTCGAACTTCTCTTGCGCAAAGGCCGGTTCCACAAGCGGGATCTTGGGGACCGCGCTTAGCAGCTCCGCCGACGACAGGGCGGCGGCGAGCGCGACGGAAACTAATAGGGGTTTCTTGTTCATGGCTCTTTTATACCTTTGTCTTGCGGTTTTGGGGCCTACCCCGGGGGACGGTGGGCATTGACTGCCGGCTCACTCCACCGAGGGCCTGCCTAGAGGCCCTTGGCGACGGCGCGAATGGCGGCGACCACCTTGGCGACGCTCTCTTTCGTCTCGCCGCGGGTGACCAGGAACAAGGGCTGCTTGATCGCTCTATCGGTCTCGATGATACGGACCGAGTCGTTCGCTTGATGGCGCGCGACGATCCCGAGCCCGCCGGGCGAGCGCTTCACCCTGCGCACGACGACGGCGGTGGTGATCGCGTCGTTCGCGTTCACCAGTTCGGTGCCGTCCTTCTTGAGCTCTTTTTCGACCATCGTGCGAACGCCGCCGCCCGAGCTTTCGGCAAAGATCTCTATGGCAAGGTCCGCGCCGCCAACCTGCTTCCAGTTCGTGATCTTGCCGGCCATGATGTCGACAAGCTGCTGGAAGCTGAGTTTCTTGACGGGGTTCTTCTTGCTGACCACGAAGGCAACCTGGGCGTTGCCGAGCTCGTGCACCGTGAACTGGCTTCCATCGATCCTGCCGTTGCCCTTCTTCTCAAGCTTCTTGATCACGGCTTCCAAAGGGGCCGAAATCATGGCGATTTCGGCGGAACCTGAAACCAGGGCCAAGAGGCCCCGGCCACTGCCGACGGCGGAGATCCGGAGAAGCTGGCCTGACTGCTGCTCGATTGCCTCGGCATTCGGGTCGACCACGGCGCTGGATACGGTCGTCGATCCGGAGATGCTGACTTCGGCGGCCAGCGCTGGGGTGGTGGAGCCGGCGAGCAGCCCCGCCATAGCCAAGCCAAAGGCGATGACCTTTCTCAACATGTTGTTCCCCATTTCAGTGTGACTATTTCACCGGACCGAAGATCCGGTTGTATTAATGGCAATTATACTATGGATTTATTAAGTTGTTCTTAATTCCTGTAAATTTCGGTTCATGATCGTTGAGATCTGTGCCCAAAGTCTTCATCTTTCCGATGAGAAACAAGCCGGGTTTAAGGGCGCTGCTACTGGACCGAGATCGGCGGTCGGCTTTCCCGTTTCCTGGCTCGAGCGCGCGCTTTCGCCGCAGGCGGCTGCAGGCTACTGGCTGCGGCCTTCTGAGCTGCCTTGGTGACAATTTGGATCAAGAAGGCCGCCCACGGCGCCGAAATAGGCACCAGAGGGCGGCCAGGACAGTCCATCGACGCAGAGGGGGGTCCATCACCTTTGAGCCGGTGGACTCATCGCTCGAGGGTAGTGTCCGGATGGCTTTTCTTATTTTGGCTGAGGCTCTGCCGCAGCCCCTTATCTCTATACTGGGATAAGCAATTTGTCAACAAAACTCATCAAATTGTAAATATAACCCCAGGCCGAATATTGATTTTGTTAACCATAATTCATGGCGAGTTCCTTGGATTCCTGCGGGTTTTCGGGCTAGGAGGTGCGCCCGGCCGCTCAGGACTGTGACGGCAGGCGCTTTTTGGGGTCGAAGAACGGCAGTTCGACCACCTCGGCGGCTCGCCGTCCCAGCGGGGTCGACACCTCGACGGCGCTGCCCGGATTAATGGCCTCGGCTGCCAGCATCGCCAGGGCGATGTTCTTGCCGAGGCGCGGGGAGTGGGCCGCCGAGGTCACCTTGCCGATCCCCCGTTCCCCTGCGGCGACCGCCCAGGGCTCCTCGCTCGTCGGCAGCCGCGGGCCCTCGATCTCCAGACCGACGAGGCGGCGCGCGACGCCGTTCTGCGCGATCTCGGCCAGTGCCGCCTTGCCCATGAAATCCGCCTCCTGGTCCAGGTCGACCAGGCGGCCCAGGCCGAGCTCGTAGGGGTTCGTGTCGAGATCCATGTCGGCGCCGTAGGACAGCAATCCGCCCTCGATGCGGCGAATCGTCGAAGGGGCGCCGGGTCCGATGCCGTAGGGCTGGCCGGCTTCCATGATCGTCTCCCAGAGGCGGTCGCCGTGGCGGCCGTCGCGCAGAAAGACCTCGTAGCCGCGCTCGGCGCTCCAGCCGGTGCGGGAGACCACCAGGGGGATGCCGTCGAGCTCGGTCTCGCGGAACCAGAAGTAGCGGAGCTCCTCGATCCAGCCGCCGAAGAGGTCGCGCATCACCTCGAGCGACCTCGGGCCCTGGACCTGCAGCGGCGAGACGTCGGGCTCGCGCACCTCGACATCGTAGCCCAGAGCGTGCGCCAGGGCCCGGGCCCAGAGCAGGACGTCGCTGTCGGCCAGGGACAGCCAGAAGCGGTCCTCGGCCAGGCGCAGCAGCACGGGGTCGTTGACGATGCCGCCCCGCTCCGTGGTCAGCAGCACGTACTTGCACTGGCCGACGGCGCAGGTCGAGAGGTTGCGCGGGGTCAGGAACTGGGTGAAGCGGGCGGCGTCGGGCCCGGTGATCTCCACCTGCCGTTCGACCCCGACGTCCCAGAGGGTCACCGCCTCGATCAGGCGCCGGTAGTCCGCCTCCGGGCTCTCGTAGTAGACCGGCAGGTACATGTGGTTGTAGATGGTGAAGGCCTTGCAGCCTTGGCGACGGGTCGCGTCGTAGAAGGGCGATTTGCGGATCCGCGGCCCGATCGCGATGGCCGCCGCCGTCTCCTCTGCCATGGCCTCGACCTCCCAGCGGTTTGGCGCAGGTTGGCCGATGGCGGGGACGGCGTCCGGCGGATTTGCGTCACGAAATGCTATCCGCGCGTCCGCGAGGTGTAGAAGATGTGCTTGCCGATCTTGGGGCCCTCGACCTTGTTCTTGCGCCAGGCCGGCGAAACGTAGTCGGCGTGGTACCAGAGGGCGCCCCGGGTCGGGTCTTCGGTGGCCCGCCACAGGACCCGCCGGGCGTGGAAGAGGCTGTCCTCCCAGGCCGCGAGCTCGGTCGGGTCGTCCGAGCGGCCGTCGCACCACCAGGTGAACTGGCAGCGCCAGCGGCGCTTGTAGCCGCCTTGCTGGACCACGCCGCAGATGCTGTCGGGGAAGCGGGCGTCCTCGACCCGGTTCAGGACCACGTGGCCGACCGCGAGCTTGCCTTCGCCCGGCTCGCCGCGGGCCTCGTGATAGATGTTGAGGGCCAGGCAGGAGAGCTCCTGCTCGACGCGCACCGGGTTCGGCACCGGCAGGGAGGAGCGCAGGACCATCACCCAGCCGCCGCTGTAGACCAGGGTGATGAAGAGCGCCAGGACCATGGGCGAGCGCAGCCGGAGATCGGGCAGGGTGACCGGCCGGCGGGCGCGGACCCGCGGCAAACGCCGCCTCGCCAGCCAAGCCTGAAAGCCGTAGGTCCAGCCGAATGCCATGACCGCTGTTCCTCGATTCACCGGCCCCGACGGGCCGGGAGGGCAGGATAGGCGCCAGAGGCTAACAATAACTGTCTATGAACGTGGCGCATTTACGTGGCCAGAACATGGCAGCGCCACGCCCGTTCAAGTTGTTCGCCAATCCTGAGATTTCAAGTGAAGAGCAGGCTGCAGATGACCACTGCGGCGATGATTCCGGCAAAATCGGCCGTCAGGCCGGTCGCCAGGGCGTGGCGCACCCGGCGGATCTGGACCGCGCCGAAATACACGGCGAGGACGTAGAAGGTGGTCTCGGTCGAACCCTGAAGCGTGGAGACCAGGTAGCCGGTGTAGGTGTCTGGGCCGGTCGCCGGGTCGTTCATGATCCCGACCATGACGCCGTAGGCGCCGCTGCCGGACAGCGGCCTGAGGATCGCCATCGGCAGCGCCTCCGGCGGCATGCCGAACAGGGTGGTGACCGCCCCCAGCGGGCGGATCAGCAGGTCGAGCGCGCCGCTGGCCCGGAACATGGCGACCGCGACCAGGATCGCCACCAGGTAGGGGATGATCCGCAGGGCGACCTGGAAGCCGTCCTTGGCGCCCTCGACGAGGACCTCGTAGACCGGCACCCCGCGCAGCACGCCGAAGGTCAGCAGCCCGACCACGATGCCGGGCACCATCCAGGGCGCGATCTCGCGGCCGAAAATGATGGTGACCGGAACCAGGGCCAGGACGCAGGCCAGAACCAGGAAGGACACCCAGGCCGGGTAGGCGCCGCCGTCCTCGGAAGGCGCCGCGGCCTCGGGCTGGCCGTCCTCTGCCGCCGCCGGCGGATCTCCCCCGGCTGCCGCGTCCGGCGCGGGCGGCAGGGCGGAGAAGCGCTGATAGGTCTTGGCGGCGAGGATCGCCACCGTGGTCGAGCAGATGGTCGCCACCAAAGTGGTCGGGATGATCCCCGCCGGATCGTTCGAACCGAGCGAGGCGCGCAAGGCGACCACCCCGGTCGGCAGCAGGGTCACGCTGGAGGTGTTGATCGCCAGGAAGAGGGCCATGGAGTTGCTCGCCGTGCCCTTGTGGGGGTTGAGCTTGTCCAGCTCCTGCATGGCGCGGATGCCGAAGGGCGTCGCGGCGTTGCCCAGGCCCAGGACGTTGGCCGAAATGTTCAGGATCATCGCGCCCATGGCCGGGTGGTCGCCGGGCACCTCCGGAAACAGCCGGGTCATCAGCGGGCGCACGACCTTGGCGATGATCACCAGCAGGCCGCCGGCCTCGGCCACCTTCATCAGGCCGAGGAAGAGCGCCATCACCCCGACCAAGCCGATCGCCAGGGTCACCGAATCCTTGGCGGCGGCGATCATGGCCTCGGAGAGCGCGGCCATGGGCGTCGGATCGACCCCTGTATAGATCACCTGGCGGAAGGCCGCGACCGCGAAGGCGATGATGACGATGGCGAAGAAGACGGCGTTCAAGACGGCGCTACCGCGGAGTTCCCGGGAGGTCTGGACCTGGGCACCGGCTCCGCGCGCGGGCCGCGCGAATCGGCGGGTGAAGCGTCTATGGTGGCGGCTCCCGGCGGCGGAGAAAATACTCTTGCCGATCCCGGAACGCGTCCGCGCACCAAGTTCGCAGCGGATCCTCCGCTGTGAATGTGGAAAAACCACGGCAAACTTGCGCTGCCACTCAGGAAGGCCAAGTCTTGAGCAGGATCACCGGCCGGAGCCCCCGGCCACGGCGGGGAGATGGGAGGAAGGGGAGCTGCAGAAAAGCCTCCAGGCCGTCATCCTGGCGTTCTCGCTCACTGCCCCACCGCCCATTTTGGCGGCACCGGCCGACCTGGCCGGCTGGGATGCGGCGCGCTGGGGCATGACCACGGCCGAGATCGAGGCCGCCTTCGGGGCAAGGCTCACCACCTTGCCGGGGCGCTGGATCTACGGCGGCGCCTACGCCGAACGGGCGGTCCTGGAGACCCGAGTCGGCGGTCTCGCCTTCACCGCCTACTTCCAGATGAACGCGGAGAGCGGCCGCCTGCAGCAGGTGCTGCTGGAGCGGCGACAGCAGGACGCCGCCAATCCGGCCGTCCTTCAGGCCCTGAGGAAGGCCCTGGAGGCGCGCTTCGGCCCCGCCTCCCAGGCCTGCCTGCTGTCCGAGCGGAACCCCACCGGCCTCGAGCTGGTCTGGCGCTTTCCGACCACCACGCTCCACGCCACCTTCCTGGACTTCTTCTCGACCTCGGTCCTCTACGTGAATCCCAACGTCGACCGCGACCCGCTGCGGCCCGCCTTCAGGGATCGGGCCGTCAGGCGCCGGACCCTGCCGCGCCGCGCCACCCTGCGTTTTCACCCCAGCGAGCGCGACGATCTGCTGTCCAGGCGGGCCCGCTGCTTTCCGGACTTCGAGTCGCTGGAGGCGATAGTGACGCGGGAGTTCCTCGAAAGGACGGAGCCGCAGCCGTGAGCCAGATCCGATCCGTCGCCGCGCTGACCGAGCTTGGGCGCGAGCAGCTGTCCGAGCACTTTTTCATGCGCGACATGCTCTATAGCGAGGTCGCCAACTTCCACGGCCTGCAGAACCTCCCCGAGGACCCGGAACTGGCCGTCGCCGCGGGCCGGCGGCTCTGCGAGGCGGTGCTGGAGCCGCTGCACCGCGCCTTCGGCGGGGTCGCCGTGCGCAGCGCCTACCGCTCGCCGGCGGTCAACGACTTCTGCCACCGCCGGCGCGCGCCCGGCAAGACCGATTACTTCTGCTCGGACAACGAGTTCAACCGGGCCCGGCACATCTGGGACCGGCGCGACGCCGCAGGTTACCTAGGCGCGACCGCCAGCATCGTGATCCCCTGGTACCTGCCGCGCTTCGAGCAAAGCGGCGATTTCCAGCCGCTCGCCTGGTGGATCAGGGACAAGCTGCCGGGCTATGCCGAGGCCAGCTTCTATCCCTGGCTCTGCGCCTTCAACATCCGCTGGTACGAGGGGCCAAGCGAGCGGGCCATCGCCTTCCACGACGGCACGCGGAGCGGCCTGTTGACCAAGGCCGGCATGGCGAACTTCGAGGGCGACCACGGCGCCCTCTATCCCGGATTTCCCGCCGCGTCCTGAAGCCCGCGGCCGGGCGTGCGGAGTCAGGTCTCCCGCTCGTCCTTGGGCTTGTCGTCGTCGTCCGCCCGGACGGGGGCCTTGTTCTCGGCGGTCGTCTTATAGGCCGCCATGGCGCCCAGGACGACGCCAGCGAGGGTCCAGGCCATGACCTGTCCCAGTCCCGGAGCTGCTTTCATAGGCAAAGGTCCAATCCGCAGCGCGGCCGCTTCGCAGGGCCGCGAGAGTTACGGCAAGGTTAAGCGCGCCGCTGGGGCAAAGGTCTGTCCTGGCTGTGAGCAAGCTGGGTCCCGGTCGGCGGCTGCCGGCGCGTCTCTTGCTAGAGATCGACCCCGCGCCGGTCGATGGCCCGCCGCCAGATCGAGGCGATATCGGCATGGAAGACCAGGGCCGGGTCGGCCTCGACGTCCCACCAGGACCCGCGCGCGATCTCGGATTCGAGCTGGCCCGGCGCCCAGCCGGCATAGCCCAGGACGAAGCGGAAGTCCTTGGGGCCGCTGCCCTCCAGGATGCGGCGCAGCATCTCGGGATCCCCGGAGACGGCGAAGCCGCCGGGCAGCCTTTGGGAGCTCTCAAGCACGGCATCGTCGCTGTGCAGGAGGAAGCCGCGCCCGGGCTCGACCGGCCCGCCGTAGTGCGCGGCGATCTCGGCATCGGCCGCGTCGATCTCGACGCCCATCTCGTCCAGCAGCACCTGCAGCGGGACCTGGCCCAGGCGGCGATTGATGACCAGGCCCATGGCGCCGCGGCGATCGTGCCGCAGCATGAAGACCACCGTACGGTCGAAGTTGGGATCGCGCAGATCTTCGCGCGCGATCAGGAGCCGGCCCGCCAGGAAGGTTTCCGTTTCGCCTTCCGTGCCTTCGGTCCCCGCGGGATCGGCAGGTCCTGCGGAGGCGATCAGCAACACTGCCAGCAGGCCGAAGGCGTAAAGCCGAGGGCGCAAGCTCGTGAAGATGGTCGAGTTTCGTGTCACCACAGCCTCGCCGTCGGAGCCGTCCGGATTTCCCGGTATGGCCAGGATCGCCAGCTATGCTATCAGAGAACGCGCTCGCCGCGTGGCGCGAATTGCGTCCCACG
This sequence comes from Kiloniellales bacterium, assembly GCA_030066685.1. Classification (NCBI taxonomy): domain Bacteria; kingdom Pseudomonadati; phylum Pseudomonadota; class Alphaproteobacteria; order Rhodospirillales; species Kiloniellales bacterium. Next base: position 47,297 of record JASJBF010000006.1, read on the forward strand.
GCGGACTGCGACTGCGGCAATCCGGGAGCCTGTCCGACAATGCCCCTTGGGGAGACTTTCAAGCGGCCGGTTCGCGGACGCTTTGGATTGCTCTGCGCCGGCCTGGCGTGGATCGGCCTGGCGGGATGCTCCGAGCCTTTCCCGACCGGATCTCCGGCCGCGGTTGATTCCGAGAGCGGGGAGCCGCTGGGCAACCTGATCTCCCTGTGCTACGGCACCGAGATGAACGACGAGGAAGAGATCAAGGCGAGGGCCCAGGAGCTCTGCAAGGGCCGTCTGGTCTTCGTCGGGCAGACCATGTTCTTCAACGATTGTCCGCTGTTGCAGAACACCCGCGTGACCTATCAGTGCCGGCCGCTCCCGCCTGGCGGGGCCGGCGGTCGGCGCAGCGTCCCGCCGTCCTGACCGGGTGTCGCGATGACTCCCAAGCTGCGCCGCTTCTTCGCCGCCTTGCCGCTCGCCCTCTGGGCGGCCCCGGCCCCGGCCTTCGAGGCCTTCGTCTCCGTCGACGACTATATGGCGGCCTCCCGGGAGGCGCGCCGGTCCTTTCTGACAGGGGTCTACGACAGCTTCGGCACGCTTCATGACGCCGGGCTGTTCTCCAGCGAAACCCTGTCGGAGACGGTCGCACGGATCTTGGATTGCACCTCGCCCATGAAGATCGAGGAAATCGAGACGCTCTTCACCGCGCGGTTGGAGCAGGACCGCGGCGACTGGGATTCGGCTGCGGCCTCGCGCTTCATCTTTGCCTTCGACGACTACTGCAAGTAGCCGGTCCGGGTCCATTCCGCGCGCACCTCGCCGTCCGCCTCTCGGGGCAGCCGGCCTTTACGCTCCGCATCGAAGGCGGCCGGGTCGGCGAGGCGGCCGAAGGCCCAGACCGCCATCGCCCGGACCAAGGGCGACGGGTCGTCGAGCAGCCCGCGGGCCGCGGCCGCGAGCTCCCGCGCGCCGCTGTTGCCGATCGCGATCAGGACGTTGCGGAGAAAGCGGTCGCGCCCGGTCCGCTTGATCGGGCTGCCGGCGAAGACCTTGCGGAAGCCGGCGTCGTCCAGCGCGGCCAGGTCGGCGAGCCGGGGCGCGGTCAACTCGGCGCGGGGCAGGAAGGCGGCCTCTGCGCTGCGCCGGGCGAACTTGTTCCAGGGGCAGACCGCCAGGCAGTCGTCGCAGCCGTAGATCCGGTTGCCCAGAGGGACACGGAATTCCTCAGGGATGTGGCCCTTGTGCTCGATGGTCAGGTAGGAGATGCAGCGCCGGGCGTCCAGACGGTAGGGCGCCGGGAAGGCGTCGGTCGGGCAGGCGTCCAGGCAGCGCCGGCAGGAGCCGCAATGGTCGGCCTCGGCCGAGTCTGGGGGCAGTTCGAGTGTCGTGAAGACCTCTCCGAGAAACAGCCAGGAGCCGAAGTCGCGGGACACCAGGTTGCTGTGCTTGCCCTGCCAGCCGACGCCGGCGTTTTCGGCCAGCGGCTTCTCCATCACCGGCGCGGTGTCGACGAAGACCTTGAGCTCGCAGCCCAGGGTCTCGGCCATCCAGCGGCCCAGGGCCTTGAGCCGGCGCTTGAGCAGGTCGTGGTAGTCGCGGCCCCGGGCGTAGACTGAGATGTTGCCGCGCTCTGGCGCGGCCAGCAGGGCGAGCGGGTCACCCGGGGGCGCGTAGTTCGCCGCCAGCACGATCACGCTGCGGGCCTCCGGCCAGAGGATTCGCGGATCGCCACGCCGCGCGGCCGTGTCCGCGAGCCAGCCCATGTCGCCGTGGCAGCCCGCCGCCAGGAAGCCGGCCAGGCCGTCCCGCGCAGCCTCCGAGAGGGCCGCGGGGGCGAAGCCGACCGCATCGAAGCCGAGCGCCAGGGCCTGGTCGCGGATCGCGGCCTTGGGGTCCGGCGGGCTCTTCTCGGTCATGGCGTCCCGCGTCTCCGGTGTCGGCGGCTCGGACTACAGCGGCGGCAGGTCGCCGGCGGCCTGCGCCGCCTCGAACTCGGCGGCGAAGGCCTCCAGGCGGCCCTCGGCGATGGCGGCCCGCAGCCCGGCCATCAGCTCCTGATAATAGGTCAGATTGTGCAGGGTCAGAAGGATCGGCCCCAGCATCTCGCCGGAGCGGATCAGGTGGTGCAAGTAGGCGCGGCTGTACTGGCGCAGCTCCCGGTTCGGGCTCTCCGGGTCCAGGGGCCGCGGGTCGTCTTTGTGCCGGGCGTTGCGCAGGTTGACCACGCCACGCCGGGTGAAGGCCTGGCCGGTCCGGCCGCTGCGGGTCGGCAGGACGCAGTCGAACATGTCGATGCCGCGCTGCACGGCGCGGACGATGTCGTCGGGCTTGCCGACTCCCATCAGGTAGCGCGGCCGGTCCTCGGGTAGGGCCGGGACGGTCTCCTCCAGGACCCTCAGCATGGTCGCCTGGCCTTCGCCGACCGCCAGGCCGCCGACCGCGTAGCCCTGGAAGCCGATCTCGATCAGACCGGCGGCCGATTCCCGGCGCAGCTCCGGATAGACGCTGCCCTGGACGATGCCGAATAGGCCGCGTCCGGGATGGCCGGGAAAGGCCTCCTTGCAGCGCGCCGCCCAGCGCAGCGAGAGGCGCATGGACTCCGCCGCCTCGGCCTCGCCGACCGGGAAGGGCGTGCATTCGTCCAGGACCATGGTGACGTCGACTCCCAGCAGGTCCTGGATCTCCACCGCCCGCTCCGGGGTCAGCTCGTGCGGCTGTCCGTCGACATGGGAGCGAAAGGTGACTCCGTCTTCGGTGATCTTGCGCAGCTCGGCCAGGGACATGACCTGGAAGCCGCCGGAATCGGTCAGGATCGGCCGCGGCCAATTCATGAACTTGTGCAGGCCGCCAAGGCGGGCGATGCGCTCGGCCCCGGGCCGCAGCATCAGGTGATAGGTGTTGGCCAGGACGATCTCGGCACCCGTCGCAGCGACCTCGCCGGGGCGCAGGCCCTTGACCGTGGCCGCGGTGCCGACCGGCATGAAGGCCGGTGTCTCGACAGTGCCGTGGGCGCAGGTCAGGCGGCCGCGCCGGGCCGCGCCGTCCCGGGCCTGGACCGCGTAGCCGAAGGGCGTCTCGGTCATGCCTCCTCCTGGCGGGTCAGCAGGCAGGCGTCGCCGTAGGAGAAGAAGCGGTAGCCTTCGGCCACGGCATGGGCGTAGGCCCGCTTCATGCGCGCGAGCCCGGCGAAGGCGGCGACCAGCATGAAGAGGGTCGAGCGGGGCAGGTGGAAGTTGGTCAAGAGCAGGTCCACAGCCTTGAAGCGGTAGCCGGGCAGGATGAAGAGATCCGTCTCGCCTGAAAAGGCCGGGATGCGGCCGTCCTCCTCCGCCGCGGCCTCCAGGACCCGCAGCGCCGTGGTGCCGGCCGCGACGATGCGGCCGCCCGCGGCCCTGGCTGCGTTGATCGCCTCGGCGGCCTCGGGAGTGATCTCGGCGACCTCGCTGTGCATGCGGTGGTCGCGGGGGTCCTCGGCCTTGACCGGCAGGAAGGTCCCGGCCCCGACGTGCAGGGTAACGGCGACCCGGCGCAGACCGCGCGCCTCCAGAGCCGCCAGCAAGGGTGGGGTGAAGTGCAGGCCGGCGGTCGGCGCCGCGACCGCGCCCTCCCGGGCCGCGAAGACGGTCTGGTAGTCTTCGCGGTCGCGGGCATCCGGGCCGGCCTCACGGTGGATGTAGGGCGGCAGCGGGGCAGCGCCATGGCGGGCGAGGGCCGCCATCAGCTCGGCGTCGGCTCGGTCGAAGGCCAGGGTGACCTCGCCGCCTTCGCCCTTGGCCGCGACCTCGGCGGTAAAGGCCTCCGCCTGCGCCGGCGCGAAGTCGATGCGGTCGCCGGGGCGCAGGCGCTTGGCCGGCCGGGCGAAAGCCCGCCAACGATCGGGCCCCTCGCGCTTGTGCAGGGTCACCTCGATCCGGGCCTCGCCGCGGCGGCCGGTCAGGCGGGCCGGGATCACCTTGGTGTCGTTGACCACCAGCAGGTCGCCAGGCGCCAGGAAGCCCGGCAGCTCGGCGATCCGGCTGTCGGTCAGGCCGTCCCGAACGACCAGGAGCCGCGCGGCCTCCCGCGGCTCGGCGGGGCGTTGCGCGATCAGTTCCTTGGGCAGGTCGAAGTCGAAGTCGTCGGTGCGCATGGCGGCGTCCCTGTCGCCGGAACAGCGGCCGGAGTCAAGCCGCGCGGTCTTTGAACGGCCAAGCGGCGTCGCTCGCAAGCGGACGCGCGGCGGGCGAGCGGGCGCAGGATGAGACTCGGAGGATCGCATCATGAGCCCGAACATCGTCTTCATCATGGCCGACCAGCTCGCCGCGCCGGCCTTGCCAGCCTACGGCCACAGGACCGTCAAGGCGCCCCACATCCAGGGCCTGGCGGAACGGGGCGTGGTCTTCGACGCCGCCTACTGCAACAGCCCGCTCTGCGCGCCTTCGCGCTTCTCGATGCTCTCGGGCCGTCTGCCTTCGGAGATTGGCGCCTTCGACAACGCGGCCGAGTTCCCGGCGACGGTGCCGACCTTCGCCCACATGCTCCGGCTCGGCGGCTACCGCACCGTCCTGTCCGGCAAGATGCACTTCGTCGGGCCGGACCAGCTGCACGGCTTCGAGGAGCGGCTGACCACCGACATCTATCCCGCCGACTTCGGCTGGACCGTCGACTGGGAGCAACCGGAGCGGCGGCTGGACTTCTACCACACCATGCTGAGCGTCGTGGAGGCCGAGGCCTGCCGGCGCAGCCAGCAGATCGATTTCGACGAGGAGGTCGCCTACCAGGCCGAGCGCAAGATCTTCGACCTGGCGCGCGACGGGGACGAGCGGCCCTTTTTCCTGCTGGTCTCCTTCACCCATCCCCACGATCCCTACACCATCGGCCAGGAGCACTGGGACCTCTACCGGCCCGAGGATATCGACCTCCCGTCGGTTCCCGCCCTGGCCCCGGAAGACATGGACCCGCACAGCCGCCGGCTCTATGAGGCCCTCGGCATGGCGGACTACGCCCTGACCGAGGAGCGGATCTTGAAGGCGCGGCGGGCCTACTACGGCGCGATCTCCTACGTCGACGCAAAAGTCGGCCGCCTTCTGGAGACCCTGGAGGCCGCGGGCCTGGCCGAGGACTGCGTCGTCGTCTTCACCGCCGACCACGGCGACATGCTCGGCGAGCGCGGTCTTTGGTACAAGATGTGCTTCTACGAATGGGCGGCGCGGGTCCCCCTGATCCTCGCAGCGCCGGAGCGCTTCGCCCCGCGGCGCGTCGCTCGCCCGGTCTCCCTGATCGATCTCTTTCCGACCTTCAGGGACCTTGGCGGCCTGGACGACCTCGAGCTGCCCGAAGACCTCCCCGGAAACAGCCTGCTGCCACTGCTCGACGGCGGCGCGGGCGGGCCGGCGGCGGTCCATGGCGAGTACCTGGGCGAGGCGGCGGCCGGGCCGCTGGTGATGATCCGGCGGGGCCGGCACAAGTACGTCGTCGGCACCGAAAGCCCGCCCCAGCTCTTCGACCTCGCCGAGGACCCGCAGGAGCTGAGCAACCTCGCCGGGCAGGCGGCCCTCGCCGAGGTCGAGGGCGCCCTCGCGGAGGAGGCGGCGCGGCGCTGGGATCTCGAGGCCCTGCGCGCCGAGGTGATCGCCAACCAGCGCCGGCGCCGCTTCGTGCAGCAGGCAAACCTGATTGGTAAGCACACGCCCTGGGATTTTCAGCCGATCTTCGACGCCAGCGAGAGCTACGCCCGCAACACCCGCGCGATTCTCGGCGAGCTGGAAAACCGGGCCCGCCTGCCCTACCGCGAGACGCCGGCGCCCGACGGGCCGGGGGCTGCCGCTCGCGAATCGTAGCGCAGTCCCAGGCTGAGGCGCGCTTCGGTGACCGCGCCCAGGAAATGGAAGGGGCGGGGCCGGTCCGGAAGGTAGCCCGGCGCGCGCATCAGCAGCAGGTGGCCCGGCGGGGCCGGGACCTCGCGGGCGCCGCTGCCCGCGCGATCGGCGCAGACGAAGAAGGGCGCCGCACCGCAGAGCGTGACCAAGGCGACCAGGCCCCGGTAGCCGAGGTGGTCGCGGTGCGGCGTGATTCCGAAGGAGCCCCGGCGATAGCGCTGGACGATCAGATCGTTGAGCCGGAAGCCCGCTGGATCGTCGAGGCAGGGTGCCGACGACAGGGCCTCGCGGAGCCGGGCCTCGAGCCCCGCGGCCAGGGCGCGAAACACGCTGTCCGGCGGAAAGCTCAGCGCGACGTCGAAGTCCTGCCGCACCGCCGCCTCGCCGCTGCCGACCACCGCCTGGCCGGGGCGGAAGGCGATGTCTTCGGCCGCGGCGCAGAGCCTCGCGCAGTCGGCCGGACCGAGCAGCGGCAGCGAGGCCGCGTCCTCTTCGCCCAGGCGCCGGATCGCCCTGGCCAGGTCGTCCGGCGCCGCCCGAAAGTCGAAGGCCGTCGCCGGGGGGCCGCCCGGCGGCTTCGCGTGCTGCGGATCCCGAGCGGTGCCGGTCACCGGCTTTCCTCCGGCAGCCGCCTGCCGCGGCGCCAGTCCCAGGGGGTGACGAAGCGGCCGCGCCAGAGGCCGTGGTTCTTCGCTTCGGCCTCGCGCTCGAAGGGCAGATAGCGGTCCGAAACTGCGCGGTCGGCCAGGGCCCAGCCGGTGTAGACCATGCCTTCCGAAAGGTCGTAGCCGGCGGCCTGGCAGCGCGCCACCTCCGGGCCCTCGGCCGGCAGCGGCGCGCAGGTCACCGGGATGCCGGCGGTCAGGTCGAGCAGGGCGCTGCGCGCGACCTCGCCGCAGTCGTAGAGCTTCTTCAGCAGGCAGTGCTGGCCGGGCTCGGGGGCGTCGATGGCGTAGAGCCGGAAACGGCGGCCTTCGACCTCGATCAGGTCGCCGGCCAAGACCTCCGGCCGGCCGGTGACCGCTTCCGGGTCCGGCTTCGCGTTCCCGGCGAGGGCCGGGGCGGCGGCCAGAGCCAGGAGCAGGCAAGTCCAGCGGCGCATGGCGGATCCTTTCCCGAGCCGAGTATGGGGCCTGGCCGCCGGGACGCTCAAGCGCGCGCCTTCCTGCTTGACCCCCGATGGCTGGCTTGGGCAGAACGGGGCGTCCCGAGGGAGGATGCTGCCGATGTCAAAAGTGCCCCGCGAGGCCGAGCGTATCGCCGTGATCGGCCTGGGCTACGTCGGCCTGCCGGTCGCGGTGGCCTTCGCCCGCGGTTTCACGGTCGTCGGCTACGACGTCGACGCCGCCCGGGTCGCGGCCCTCGGCCAGGGCGAGGACTGGACCGGCGAGGTCGCCGCGGCCGACCTCGGGGCCCTGACGTCGCTCACGCTGACGGACGATCCTTCAGCCCTCGCGGGCGCGACGGCCTTCATCGTCGCCGTGCCGACCCCGGTCGACGACGACCGGCGGCCGGACCTCGGCGCCCTGCTGCAGGCCTGTGACGACATCGGGCCGGTCCTCTCGCCCGGCAGCCTGGTGGTGATCGAATCGACGGTCTATCCGGGGGTGACCGAGGAGATCTGCGGCCCCCGTCTGGAGGCCGCCTCGGGCCTACGCGCCGGTCGCGACTTCACGCTGGGCTATTCGCCCGAGCGGATCAATCCCGGCGACCGGGAGCGCCGGCTCGAGACCGTCACCAAGGTGGTATCCGGCCAGGACGCGGCAACGCTGGACCGGGTCGCGGCGCTCTACGGCGCGGTGGTCGAGGCCGGCATCCACCGCGCGCCTTCGATCAAGGTGGCCGAGGCCGCCAAGGTGATCGAGAACACCCAGCGCGATCTCAACATCGCGCTGATGAACGAACTGGCGATCATCTTCCACCGCCTCGGCATCCCGACCCGCGACGTGCTCGCGGCCGCCAGAACCAAGTGGAACTTCCTGCCCTTCACGCCCGGCCTGGTCGGCGGCCACTGCATCGGCGTGGACCCCTACTACCTGACCGCCAAGGCCGAGGCCGTCGGCTACCATCCGGAGGTGGTCCTGGCCGGCCGGCGCATCAACGACGGCATGGGCCGCTTCATCGCCCAGGAGCTGCTGCGCCGCCTGGCCCAACGCCCGGGCTCGCTGAGCGACATGCGGGTCGCGATCCTGGGGCTCACCTTCAAGCCGGACGTCCCGGACCTGCGCAACAGCAAGGTGCCCGACATCGTCGCCGAGCTGGCGAGCTTCGGCGTTGCCGCCGCCGTGCAGGATCCCCTGGCGGCGGCGGAGCTCGCCAGGCAGATCTACAGCATCGACCTCCGACCCTGGGAGGCTTTGGCCGGGCTCGACGCCCTGGTCCTGGCGGTGCCGCACCGCGCCTATCTCGAGCGGCCCCCGGCCGAGCTGCTGGCCCCGCTCAAGCCGGACGGCATCGTCCTGGACGTGAAGAGCGCCCTGAACCCTGCGGAAATCCCCGAGGGCCTGTCCTACTGGAGCCTTTGACGGCGCTCCGCGTCAGGACCCGCCGAACCTGGGCAGGCGCTTCTCGCGGAAGGCGGCGACGCCCTCGCGGAAGTCGGCGCTGCCGGCCGCCTCGGCCTGGAGCGCGCGTTCGACGTCGAGCTGCGCGGAGAGGCCGTGGCTGGCACCGGAGTCCAAGGCTTCGCGGATCATCCTGTAGGCCCGGGTCGGGCCCTGGGCCAGGCGGGCGGCCAGGGCCTGGACTTCGTCGGCGAAGCTCTCGTCCGGCACCGCCTTGTAGATCAGGCCCCAGGCGACCGCCTCCTCGGCCGAGAGCGGCTCGGCGAGCAGCATCAGGGCGCGGGTGCGGGCCTCGCCGATCAGCCGGGGCAGGAGCCAGGTGCCGCCGCAGTCGGGGACCAGGCCGATGCGGGTGAAGGCTTCGACGAAGCTGGCCGACTGGGCCGCGACCACGAGGTCGCAGTGCAGGGCGATGTTGGCGCCGGCTCCGGCCGCGATGCCGTTGACCGCGGCGACCGTCGGGACCCGAAGGGCCCGCAGCGCGTCGATCATCGGGTGGTAGAAGGAGTCCAGGGATTCGGCGACGGTCTCGGCCGGGTTGCTGGTCTGGACCACGGCCTCGGTCAGGTCCTGGCCGGAGCAGAAGCCCCGTCCGGCACCGGTCAGAACCAGAACCCGGATCGTCTCGTCCTCGTCAATCTGGCCCAGGGCCACCCGGATCTCGCGCAGCATCGGCCGGGTGATGGGGTTGAGGCGCTCGGGGTCGTTGAGGGTGATGGTCGCGACGCCCTCGCGGGCCTCGAAGCGGATCATCTGGAACTCCATGGCGGGACCTTCCGGTTGGGCTGACCTTGGCAGGGAGCTTATCGCAGCTTTGGCCCCCAGGGCGCAAACCCGGGCGCAGAGGCGCGATCCCTTTGCCGTCCCGGACCGGCTGAACTAGGATCGCGGCGCCTTGCAAGGTGCCAGGGGACGAGCGCGGAGGAGCCGGAATCATGAGCGACGCCTTTCTCGACGCCAAGGGCCTCAAATGCCCGATCCCGGTGCTGCGGGCGCGTCGGGCGATGAAGCCCCTGGCCGCCGGGGATATCCTCGAGGTAGAAGCCACCGATCCAACCTCGGTCCAGGATTTCAAGGCCTTCTGCGAGACTACCGGCGACGAGCTCCTGGAAAGCCGCGAGGACGGCGGTGTCTATTTCTTCAGGATCCGGAAGTCTGGCTAGATCAAACTGCGCTCAATTGGACTCAATTGAGCGCAGATACTTTGATCTATTCCATATAGATAGACCAGCCTGCGTTCGAATGAACGCAGGCTGGTCTAGGACCCGTCGACGAGGCGGTCGCTGCCCCCGAAGCGACGTGCGGGCTGAAATCGAAGACAGTGGAACCGCATTCGCAGGCGGCCCTCGCCGCCTGCTGGCTCCCGGGCTCACGCCGCGTCCCTGTAGCCGACGCGGGCGGCCGGATCGGTGAAGCCGGCGGCCTCGATGTCGGCGAGGACGATGCCCAGGAGATCCTTGCGATCTAGCGTCTTGAGCGAGTCCGCCAGGATCAGGAAGAAGAGGTCGCGCTGGGCGTCGCTGCCGCCCATCTGCCAGAGCAGGCGGCGGCTGGGTAGCAGCAGCTCGACGACGCGCTGGTGCGCGCCCTTGCGGTGGGCGATGGCGGCCTCGGCGGCAGGGATCACCGCCGCCCGGTAGCGCGGCCCGAAGGTGCCCTCATCCTCGGCGGCGAAGACGCGCATGGAGGCGAGCAGGGTCTCGGCCTCGGCAAAACGGCCCGTGGCCGCCAGGATGATCGCGAAGTGGGCGCTGGTGAAGGGGCTGGTGTGGTCCTCCAGCCGGGCCAGGGTCAGCTCGGCCAGCTCATCCCAGCGGTTGCCGACATCGACGCTGCGTAGTTCGAGGCGCAGCAGCAACGAGGCGCCGTTCTGCAGGTCGATGTAGAGGTCGGGCAGGGCCTGGAGCAGCGGATGCTCGCGGTTGCGCACCCAGGCGTCGTAGATCTCCAGCACGGCGTCGTGCTCGCCGCGCTCCAGGTGGAAGAGGCAGCGGTGCCACCAGAGGTGGAGGCACATTTGGTTGGCCTCGGCCCAGTTGTCCTTAAGCCCCTCAAGCCAGGCGATGCCCTCCTCGTGGCGCCCTTGCATGATCATGACGTGGGCCACCGCGTGGGTGCCCCAGACGTCGGTCGGATCGAGCTCGACCGCCCGGCGGCCGAGGCGCTCGGCCGCCTCGTAGCGGTGAGTCTCCTCGAGGTCGAAGGCCCGGCAGGAGAGATAGTCGCCGTAGCCGGGCACCTCGGGGCTCCAGGCCTTCTCGACCCGGCCGGAGATGTCCGCCGACCAGGCCATTTCGCCGATCCAGAAGAGCTCCATCTGGGCCAGGCGCTGGGCGAAGAGGTCGGTCGGATGGCTCGCCAGGATGGTCTCGTAGTGGCTGACGGATTCTACGATCTCGCCGCGGTAGGCGGCGTCCAGGGCTGCCACATAGAGCCCCTCGCGCGGCGTCATGCCAGCCTCCTTCGCCCGGGCGGCAGCCAAGGAGTCGCCTATCATCGGGCGGTAGGCGATGTTGCGCGCGGCGTGCAGCACCAAGCCGTTGACCGCCTGGGCCAGGCCGAAGCCGGAATCGGCCTCCAGGGCGGCCTTGATCTCCGGCATGAGGGCCGACTTCCAGTGCAGGAAGTTGTAGATCGCGGTGTCGAGCGCCGTGGCGGCCGCCGGGCTCTCGGTGGTCATGGCGTGGCCGCGCTGGTCCTGGTGCATCTCTCCCCTCCGTATCGCTGCCGAGACGCTGTGTCTTAGCGGATCGAGGCGGGCCGGAGAAGGTCGGCGTTGTATCAACGCCCCTTGGTATTACTCGCCGGGCGCCGGCTGCGGCGGGCTCTCCTTGGTCAGCTCGCCCTCGGCACGGGTGCGGCGGCTCTCCAGGGGACCGACCAGCAGGGACAGCATCGGCGGCACGATCAGCAGGGTGAGCACGGCGGAGAGCGCCAGGCCGCCGACCACCACCGAGCCCAGACCGCGGTAGAGCTCCGAGCCGGCGCCGGGGAAGAGCACCAGGGGCAGCATGCCGAAGACCGAAGTCAGGGTCGACATGAAGATCGGCCGGATGCGGTCGCGGGTCGCCTCCAGGATGCCGTCCTGGGGCGCCAGGCCGCCCTGGCGGATGTGGAACAGGGTCTGGTGGACAAGCAGGATGGCGTTGTTGACCACAATGCCGATCAGGATGACGAAGCCCAGCAGGGTCAGCATGTCCAGCGGCTGGAAGTGCTGGAGGTTGAGGTAGGCCAGGCCGGCGACGCCGCCGGCGGCGGCCAGCGGCACCGAGAGCAGAATGATCAGCGGATAGACGAAGCTCTCGAAGAGCACCGCCATGACCAGGTAGACGATGGCCAGGGCGAGCAGCAACTGGATGAGCATGGCGTCCCAGGTCTGGGTCAGCTTGTCGGCGGTGCCCGAGAGCTGCATCTTGATGGCCGGCGGGAGGCCCTCCGCTTTGAGGGGTTGGATGACCTGGGCGTCGAGGATTTCCATGGCCGATTCCAGCGCCATGCCGGGCGCCGGGCGGATTTCCAGGGTCACGGTGCGGAAGCGCTCGACATGGCGGATCTCGGTCGGCCCGGCGGTGAACAGCACTTCGGAGAGCGACCGCACGGGGATGATCTGGCCGTCCGAGGTGACGACCGGCAGGTCGCCGATGCCCTGGGTCTCGGTGACGTGCTCGTCGGGTCCCTTGATCATGAGGTCGAGTCGGTCATTGCCGTAGGTCACCTCGGCGACCCGCAGACCGTCGTTGAAGGTGTCGATGGTGTTGGCCAGCTCCCGGGCCGTGACGCCGTTGTCGGCCAGGCGGATCCGGTCCGGCACGACCCGCACCTCGGGCGCGCCCAGCTCGAGCCCTGGACGGGGCCGCAGCTGGTTGCCCTCCTCCAGGGGCAGGGCCTGGACCAGCTTGCCGACGGCGCGGCCGGCCACCTGGAGGATCTGCTCGAGCTGCGGGCCCGAGATGTCCAGATCGATGCGACGGCCGCTGCCGAGGCCGCGGCCGAAGATCGAGGGCTGGTTGATGAATCCGAAGGTGCCGGGTTCGCTAAACACCGGGCCTTCCAGAACCGGGATCAGCTCGGCGGCGCGCTCCTGCTCGACCGCAACCGCGCCGAGGAAGGTGCTGGCACGGGTCGCGACGAAGAAGAAGCGGTCCATCTTGGGCGGCCCGCCGGGCTCGCTCTCCGGCCCCGTGACGTCGGCCCAGAGCGGCCGGATCTCGCCTTCGATCTCCTGGGCGATTTCGGTCATGGTGTCCAGGTTGTAGCCGGGCGGCGGGATCATGACGCCGAACACCAGGTTGCGGTTGCCCTCGGGCAGGTACTCGAGCTTGGGCAGGAAGCGCCAGGCCCCGGCGATCGCGACGCTGGACACGCTGGCGACCACCAGCACGCAGAGCGCGCGGTTCCGCACGACCTGCCGGGAGATGCCCATGACCAGGGCGACGAAGGCGCTCGCGAAGCCGTCGATGCCGGGCAGATGCAAGCGCTTGATCTTGGCATCGTCCCGGCGCCCGCCGAGGAGAAAGCGGGAGAGCGCTGGAATGACCGTGACCGAGACCAGCAGGGACAGCATCACCGCGACCGAGATCGCGACCGCGATGTCGCGGAACAGCTGGCCGACCTCGAGCTGCATGATCAGAATCGGAATGAAGACCATGACCGTGGTCAGGGCCGAGACCAGGACCGCGCCCCAGACCTGCTTGGCGCCCTGATAGGCGGCCTCGGCGATCGGCAGGCCGCGCTCGCGCAGGCGGTAGATGTTCTCCAGCACCACGATGGCGGCGTCGACCACCATGCCGACGGCGAAGGCCAGGCCGGCCAGGGAGATCACGTTGATCGAGCGGCCGAGGGCGGCCATCGCGACGAAGGCGCCGATCACCGAGACCGGGATCGCGATCGAGATCACCAGGGTGGCGCGCAGGGAGCGGAGAAACAGCAGCAGCAGAACCGCCGCCAGGGAGCCGCCGATCCAGATGTTCTGGCGCACCAGCTCGATGGCCGAGTTGATGTAGACGGTCTCCTTGTAGACCTGCTTGAGGGTCAGGCCGGCGTCGGGCACCACCTGGGCGTTGAGCTCCTCCACCGCAACGGCGACCCCCTCCATGATCTCGATGACATTGGCGCCGGTCTCGCGCAGGGCGTTGAAGGCGATGGCCGGCTCGCCGAGGAAGCGGATGTTCGAGGTCGGCTCCCGGAAGCCGAAGCTGACCTCGGCGATGTCGCCGACGGTGACCCGGGCGAGGCGGCCGCCGACCCGCGCGCCCTCGGCCCTGGCGTCGTCCGAGCGCACGACCACGTCGCGTATGGTCCCGACCGCGTTCAGCTCGCCCTCGACCCGGATCACGTAGCGCCGCTTGCCCTCGTCGACGTCGCCGGCCGAGACCGAGGTGTTGGCGCTGCGCAGCGCCTGGATGACGTCGGTCACGGTCAGCCGGTAGCGCGCCAGGAGCTGCGGCAGGACGGTGACCTGGATCTCGCGCTCGCTGCCGCCGAAGACGTTGACCCGGCTGACCCCCGGCACCCGCTCGATCCGGTCCTTGATCACGTCCTCGACGAAGTCGCCGAACTCGTGGATCGGCTGCTCGTTGCCCGGCGCCCGCCGAACGATGAACCAGGCGATCGCGTTGTCCTCGCTGCCGGCGGTGTCCAGGGTCGGCTCGTTGGCCTCGTCCGGATAGCCGTCGACCCGGTCCAGGCGGTTGGAGACCAGCAGCAGGGCGCGGTCCATGTTGGAGCCGACCGCGAACTCGAGGGTGATCCGGCTGCGCCCCTGTTCCGCCCTGGAGGTCAGCGAGACCAGGTTCTCGAGCCCGGCCATCTCCTCTTCCTGGCGGTTAACGATCTCGCGCTCGACCTCGGCCGGGGCGGCGCCGGGCCAGGTCGTGGTCACGGTGATCACCGGGCGGTTGACGTCGGGGGCCAGCTGGATCGGGATCTGCTCCAGCGCGACCATGCCGAACATCACGGTCATCAGGACCGCCGCGATGACCGCGATCGGCCGATGGATGGAGGTGCGGATCAGGTCCATCGCGGCCGCCTAGGAGCCTTGGTCGACGCGGACCTTCTGGCCGTCCCTGAGGCGTTCGTTGCCGCGGACCACAACGACGTCGCCCTGGTTCAAGCCGCCGACGATCTCGAAGCGGCTGCCGACCGGCTCGCCAAGGGTCACCGGCCGGATGCTGACTGCGCCGTTGCTGACCACGTGGACCAGGCTGGCCGGGCCGCGTTTGGTAATCGCATCCTTGTGCACGGTCAGCACCCTCCGCGGCTGGCCCATCGGGATCAGCAGGGTGACGCTCTGGTTGGCGGCCAGCGGCTTCCGGGTCTCGCCGAAGGCCGGAATGAAGCGGACCGCGCGGGTGCGGGTGAGGGGGTTCTCGTCGGGCACGATGGCGCGGACCCGGGCCTTGTGCTGCGTCCCGTCGTCGAGCTCGACGTCGATCTCGACCCCGGGTACCAGGCCCGCCAGCCTCTGGAAGGGCACGTCGGCCTCGAGTTCGAGCTCCTGATCGGCAACGATCCGGACAGCGTCGTCCCCGACCTGGACGTAGGCCCCGGCCTCGATCATGCGCTCGGTGATGACGCCGCCGTAGGGCGCCCGGATCTCGGCGTATCTGAGGTTGATCTCGGCGAGCTCCAGGTCGGCGCGGGCGGTCACGCTGGCGCTCTCGGCTTCGGCAACCTGAGCCGCTGCGATGGCCACGGCCTGCTTCGCGTCCTCGTAGCGGGCCTGGCTGAAGGCCGCGGATTTCTTCAGGCCCTCCAGCCGCTTGAGCTCCTGTCGGGAGAGCACGAGCTCGGCTTCCTTGGTCTTTTGCTGGGCAAAGGCCACGGCCAGCCGGCCGGCGGCCTGGTCGCGCCGCGCCTTCAGGGATTCAGGCTCAAGGACGGCGATGACCTGGCCCTGCTCGACCCGGTCGCCGACCTCGACCAGAACCCTGTCCACCGCCGCGTCGATGCGGGCCGCCACCGCGCCGGACTGGCGCGGCACCAGGCGTCCGATGACCTCGACCGTCTGGGTCATCGGCTCCTCCTGCACGCTGTCGACGCGGACCAGCTGCGCCTGCTCCTGGCCAGCCGCCGGGGTCAGGGCCAGCAGCGGCAGAAGCAGGGCGACGATACCGGCGGGCCAAGGGAGCCGGGTCCGCCGGGCCTCGGGTCTCTGTTTCAGGTCGTCCTCCATCCCGGGCTCGGCCGAGTGGCGAGCGATGGGCATTGCCGATCACATGTGGCGAGTCGTCTAGACCCTGTCAATCCGGCCTCCTGACAGGGCCGACGCCCCGCCCAGCCTTGTGCCGCCCGGTCCGAAATTTATAGCAATGGCCCTAGCCAGGGTCTAATACTGCCGGGAAGTCCGTCCGGGGGCACAGTCTTGGCTACCTTTCTCTACTCGCACCAGGCCTGCTTCAACCACGACCCGGGGCAGGTCCATCCCGAGCGCCCGGCGCGCCTCAAGGCGGTTCTGACCGCCCTGGAAGAGGCCGAGTTCGACGCGCTGGAGCGGCGCGAGGCGCCGCTGGCGAGTCGCGAGCAGATCGCGCGGGTCCACAGCGCGGCTTACTACGACCGGATCATGGCCGCCATTCCGGAACAGGGCCACCGTGGCCTGGACGGCGATACCATCCTCTCGCCCGGCTCCGGGGAGGCGGCGCTGCGGGCGGCCGGGGCGGTCTGCGCCGCCGTCGACGCGGTCATGGCCGGCGAGGCCCGCAACGCCTTCTGCGCGGTCCGGCCACCGGGTCACCACGCCGAGCCGGCGCAAGCCATGGGCTTTTGCCTGTTCAACAGCGTGGCGGTCGGGGCCCTTCAGGCGCGCGAGGTGCATCGTGCCCATCGGATCGCGGTGGTCGATTTCGATGTCCACCACGGCAACGGCACCCAGGCCATGTTTTGGGACGATCCGGACCTTCTCTTCGCCTCCACCCACCAGATGCCGCTCTATCCCGGCACTGGAAGCCCCATGGAGACCGGCAGCGCGAACAACATCCTGAACCTACCCTTGCTCCCCATGGCCGGCACGGCCGAATTCCGCGCCGCGATGAGCCAGACCCTGCTGCCGCGATTGGCCAAGTTCGAGCCGGATTTGGTCCTGATTTCCGCCGGCTTCGACGCCCATGAAGACGATCCCCTGGCGGCCCTGCGGTTCCACGAGGAGGATTTTGGCTGGGCGACGACGGAAATCGCCAGGGTCGCCGATTCGGCCTGCGGGGGCCGAGTCGTCTCGACCCTCGAGGGGGGCTATGACCTCGAGGCGCTAGCTGTGTCCGCAGCAGCACACGTCCGCGCTCTTTTACACGGATAGGGGCTTGACGGCTTGTTCGGCCGCCTTTGGCTGCCTAAACTCGCCGACTTTACACCGGATCCAGGAACGTGGCCGACAGGATTCCCCCCGACATAGCGAAATTGAGCTTTGAAGATGCCCTGGCCGAGCTCAAAGGGATAGTCGAGCGCTTGGAAAAGGGTGAAGGCCGCTTGGAGGCTGCGATCCAGTCCTACGAGCGGGGGGCGGCGCTGAAAATGCATTGCGAAGCCAAGCTCAGTGAAGCGAAGCAGAAGATTGAAAAGATAGGTCATGGTTCAAACGGCAGCATCGGTACAGAAGATCTCGACGTCGAATGACACCGTTCTGAATGACCGCTTGAAGACAGAGTTGGCGCGCACCGCGGAAGCGGTCTCGCTGCGCCTGAATCATCTGCTTCCCGTCGTCCCAGGACCCGAAGGTACGGTCATCGAGGCCATGCGCTACGCCTCCTTGAACGGCGGCAAGCGCCTTCGGCCCTTTTTGACGATCGCCAGCGCCGGGCTCTTCGACGTTCCGGAGCCGCAAGCCCTGAACGCAGCCGCGGCGGTCGAGATGATCCACTGCTACAGCCTGGTCCACGACGACCTTCCGGCCATGGACGATAGCGACCTGCGCCGCGGACGGCCGACGGCGCACAAGGCCTTCGACGAGGCCGTGGCGATCCTCGCCGGCGACGGGCTCCTGACGGAGGCCTTCGCGGTCCTGGGCGACCCGGCGACCCATCCCGACCCGGTGGTGCGCGTCGCCCTGGTCTCGGGCCTGGCCGCGGCCTCCGGCGCCGCAGGCATGGTCGGCGGTCAGATGATCGACATGTCGCCCCAGCGCGCCGATCTGGATCTGGACGGCATCAAGCGCCTGCAGGCGCTCAAGACCGGCGCCCTGATCTGCTTTGCCTGCGAGGCGGGTGCGATCCTCGGGCGGGCGAATCAGGACGAACAGGCCGCGGTCAGGGCCTATGCCCAGGACCTGGGCCTGGCCTTCCAGATCGTCGACGATCTCTTGGACGCGGAGAGCTCGCCCGAGGTGCTGGGCAAGCCGACGGGCCAGGACGAGGCCCTTGGGAAGGCGACCTTTGTCGCCCTCCTGGGCATGGAAGGCGCCCGCCAAGAAGCCGACCGTCTGGCGACGCGGGCGGCCTCCCGGCTTGATATTTTCGGCGAAAAGGCAGAACTTCTCTGCGCAACGGCGCGCTTCGTCGTGACTCGACGATCCTAAGAAGCCAGGTTTCCCCCCGGATGCGACAGCAAGACGAGGTGAGTGAAGTGGGTAAAGTCAGCAAAACCCCGTTGCTTGATGCCATCGAATATCCCTCGGATATCCGAAAGCTGAAAGAGGGCCAGCTCCGGCAGCTGGCCGACGAGTTGCGGACGGAGATGATCGACGCGGTCTCCGTGACCGGCGGTCACCTCGGCGCCGGCCTGGGCGTGGTCGAGTTGACCACCGCGATCCACTACGTCTTCAACACGCCGGACGACAAGCTGATCTTCGACGTCGGTCATCAGTGCTATCCGCACAAGATCCTGACCGGGCGGCGCGACCGGATCCGCACCCTGCGGCAGGACGGCGGCCTCTCCGGCTTTACCTCGCGCCGGGAGAGCGAATTCGATCCCTTCGGCGCCGCGCACAGCTCGACCTCGATCTCGGCGGGCCTCGGCTATGCCGTCGGGCGGGATCTGCAGGGCCGCGACAACCACGTCATCGCGGTCATCGGCGACGGCGCGATGAGCGCCGGCATGGCCTACGAGGCGATGAACAACGCCGGCGCCATGCACAGCAAGCTCATCGTCATCCTCAACGACAATGACATGTCGATTGCGCCGCCGGTCGGCGCCATGAGCGCCTATCTCTCGCGCCTGATCTCCTCCAAGCCCTATCGCTCGATGCGGCATCTGGCCCGTGATCTCGCCAAGGCTTTCCCGAAGCCGCTCGAGACCGCGGCGAAGCGGGCCGAGGAGTATGCCCGCGGCATGCTGACCGGGGGCACTATGTTCGAGGAAATGGGCTTCTTCTACGTCGGCCCGATCGACGGCCACAACCTGGACCACCTGCTTCCGGTCCTGAAGAACTGCCGCGAGACCGACCAGGACGGCCCGATCCTGATCCACGCCGTGACCCAGAAGGGCAAGGGCTACGCGCCGGCCGAGAAGGCTGCGGACAAGTACCACGGCGTCGCCAAATTCGATGTCATCACCGGCAAGCAGGCCAAGCCGACGCCCAAGGCGCCGCAGTACACGGCGGTCTTCGCCGAGGCCCTGATCAAGGAGGCCGAGGCCGACGACAAGATCGTCGCCGTGACCGCCGCCATGCCCTCGGGCACCGGCATCAACAAGTTCTCGGATCGCTTCCCCAACCGAAGCTTCGATGTCGGCATCGCCGAGCAGCACGCGGTGACCTTCTGCGCCGGGCTCGCCTGCGAGGGCTTCAAGCCCTTCGCAACGATCTATTCCACCTTCCTGCAGCGGGCCTACGACCAGGTCGTCCACGACGTCGCGATCCAGAGCCTTCCGGTGCGCTTCGCCATCGACCGCGCCGGCATGGTCGGGGCCGACGGGGTCACCCACCAGGGCTCCTACGACATCACCTACCTGGGCTGCCTGCCCGGCTTCGTGGTCATGGCGCCGGCCGACGAGGTCGAGCTCTTCAACGCGGTCGCCACCGCGGCGCAGATCGACGACCGGCCCTCGGCCTTCCGCTATCCGCGCGGCGAGGCGACGGGTCTGGAGCTGCCCGAGCGCGGCACCGCATTCGAGATCGGCCAGGGCCGGATCCTGCGCGAGGGCACGAAGGTCGCGATCCTGTCCCTCGGCACGCGCCTCGGCGAGGCGATGAAGGCGGCCGACACCCTGGCGGCGCGCGGCCTGTCGACCACGGTCGCCGATGCCCGATTCGCCAAGCCGATCGACGAGAAGCTGATCCGCCGCCTGGCCTCGGAGCACGAGGTTCTGGTGACGGTGGAAGAGGGCGCCGTCGGCGGCTTCGCGACCCAGGTCATGCACTTCCTGGCCCGCGAGGGGCTCTTGGAGTCCGGGATCAAGCTGCGGCCGCTCTGCCTGCCGGACTTCTTTATCGATCACGGCAAGCCGGACAACCAATACGCCCTGGCCGGCCTCGACTCCGAGAGCATCGTCAACACGGCGCTGCAGGCCTTGGGCTACAACGAAGCGGCGGCGGCCAGCACGAAGCTCGCCTGATCTCGGTCGTTCCGGGTTGAAGGACTGGCCGGCGCCGGGCGCCGGCCGGTTTTTTTTTGACCTTGGCGCCGCCAAGCCGAGGCCGCAGGACCGGGAGGAGGATGGTCAGGAAGAAGGAGCGAGCCGACGTCCTGCTGCAGGCCCGAGGTCTCGCCGAAAGCCGGGCGCGGGCCCAGGCCCTGATCCTGGCCGGGCAGGTCTTCAGCGGCGAGCGGCGCATCGAGAAGGCCGGCGCCGAATTGGCGCCCGACGCGCCGCTCACGGTCCGCGGGCCGGCGCATCCCTGGGTCTCGCGCGGCGGCCTGAAGCTCGAGAAGGGCCTGGATCACTTCGGGATCGACCCAAAAGGCCGGATCTGCCTGGACATCGGCGCCGCCACCGGCGGCTTCACCGACGTTCTCCTCGCGCGCGGCGCGGCCAGGGTCTATGCCGTGGACGTGGGGCAGGGCCAGCTCGCCTGGAAGCTGCGCCAGGACCCGCGCGTCGTGGTCCTGGAGCGGACCAATGCCCGCCGCCTCGGCGCCACGCAGGTGCCGGAGCCGCCGGGCCTGATCGTCTGCGACGCCAGCTTCATCGGCCTCGAGACCCTGCTGCCGGCGCCCCTGGCGCTGGCCGCGCCGGGCGCCGAGCTGATCGCGCTGATCAAGCCGCAGTTCGAGATCGGCAAGGGCCGGGTCGGCAAGAAGGGCGTGGTCCGCGACCCTGCGCTTCACGCCGAGGTCTGCGCGCGCATCGAGGCCTGGCTTTCGCGCCTGCCCGGCTGGTCGGTCCTGGGGCTGACCGACAGCCCGATCCTGGGCCCGGAGGGCAACAGGGAGTTCCTGATCGCAGCCCGGAAAGACGAAGTGTGATCAGTCGGCGAGGCGGAGGTCCGGGGCGCTGAGGGCGCGGTTTCGGGGGTCCTCGCCGAGGTCCTCGGCGGCGCGCAGCAGCGGGTCGATCAAGCGCACGACCCGGGCCGTCCAGTCCAGGACTGTAGCGGCGCCCGAGCTCCGCAGGCCGTCGCCGAGGGTGTCCTGGACGAGATCTCCGAAGAAGGAATCCCGGGGCGGCGGGAGGACCCGCAGATTGACCTTTTCCTCGGCAGCGATGCCGGCGGCCTCTTTGGCCAGGGCGACGGCCCGGTAGAAGCCGCCCAGCTCGTCGACCAAGCCGAGGCGCTGCGCGTCGGCGCCGGTCCAGACCTGTCCCTTGGCCGCCGCGCGGGTCTCTTCGGCAGAGAGCCCACGCGCCGCCGCGACCTTGGCGCGGAAATCCTCGTAGATCCGGTCCAGGGAGGTCTGCAGACGCTGCCACTGGGCCTCGGTGAAGTCCTGGTTCTGGCTCCAGATGCCGGCGTTCTCGCCGGCCTGGACCTGATCCCAGCCCAGGCCGATCTCCTCCCAAAGCCCTGAGAACACGAACTTGCCCGCGACCACGCCGATCGAGCCGGTGACGGTGCCCGGATGCGCGACGATCTTGTCTGCCGCCATGGCCACGAAATAGCCGCCCGAGGCTGCCAAGTTGCCCATGGAGACGATGATCGGCTTGCCCGCCTCTCGGGCGCGGCGCACCTCGCGGTGGACGGTGTCCGAGGCGACGTAGGAGCCGCCGGGGCTGTCGACGCGCAACAGGATGGCTTCGACGTCTTCGTCCTCGATCGCCTCGGAGATCGCCTGGGCGACGGTGTCGGACCCGAAGACCACGGAGCCGAAGACCGGATCGTTCTCGGAGGACGTCAGGGAGATCGGCCCCAGGCCGTAGATCACGGCGATCTGCGGCCCCTCCTGGACGTCTTCGCGGGTCGCCGCGGCATAGGCGCGCAGGCCGAAGAGCTCCATCTCCTCGCTCGTGCGCCCGACCAGTTCGTCCTGCAGCTCGTCCCAATAGGCCAGGCGGTCCAGAAGGCCCGCCTCGCGGCCCTCTTCCGCGGACAACGGCGCCCTGTCGATCAGGCCGCGAACCGCGTCCGCTTCGAGCTTCCGCTCCTCGGCGACGGCGGCGACGATCTGCTCCATCCAGGAGTCGACCATCTGCTGCAGGTTGTGGCGCTGCGGTTCCGGCAGGCGGCTGTCCGTGAAGGTGTTCATGGCGCCCTTGTATTCCTCGCGCTGTGCGAGGCGGGGCTCGATCCCCAGCTTGTCGAGGGTGCCGCGCAGGAAGGGCGCCTCCAGCCTCAGCCCCATGGCGCCCAGATCGCCGGAGGGCTGCAGCCAGATCTCGTCCATGGCGCTGGCGATGTAGTAGCTGATGGTGCTGTTGCCAAACTCGCCGAAGCTCTCGGCAAAGCCGAAGGCGAAGCGGCCTGTCGCACGGAAGTCCTGAATGGCCTCACGCAGCTCCTGGGCGTTCGCCATGCCGGTCTGCAGCGGGCCGAAGCGCACCACTAGACCCTTGATCCGCTCGTCCCGGCTCGCCTTCCTGAGCGCGGCGACGGTGTCGCGCAGCACGATCCTGTCGCCCAGCGAGGAGCGGGAGAACAGGCTCTCCGGCCGGTTCTCGATGACCGGTCCGGACAGGTCGATGGTCAGAACCGCCTCGGCCGGCACCTCCGCGATCTCCTCCTGCCAGGGCAGGCCCAAGCCCAGGAACAGGGCGAGGATCAAGGGCAGCGTGATCAGGAAGCCGATCGTCGCGAAGAGGCCGACCAGGCACTTCAGAAGGAACAGGATGACGCGCATGTGCTTCTGGAAAGGCCGGTTGCTCGTTGGTTCTTTGGGCTTTCGCTCGGACCTTCAGCGGGCTTGGTGATAGCTCGTCCCGGCCAGGTTGTCGAGATCGAACTCGCCGCCGCTCAGCCGCCGCACTGCGCCCGATGGCGCAGCAGATGATCGGCGAGAACCAAAGCCATCATGGCCTCGCCGACGGGGACCGCACGGATGCCGACACAGGGATCGTGCCGGCCCTTGGTCACGATCTCGGTGTCCTGGCCATGGATGTCGACGGTCTTGCGCGGCGTCAGGATCGATGACGTGGGCTTGACTGCGAAGCGCACGACCACGTCCTGGCCGCTCGAGATCCCGCCGAGAACGCCGCCGGCCCGATTGGACAGGAAGCGTAGGCCGTCGTTGCCGGCGCGCATCTCGTCAGCGTTCTCTTCGCCGCTGAGGCTCGCGGCGGCGAAGCCGGCGCCGATCTCGACGCCCTTGACCGCATTGATGCTCATCATCGCCTTTGCGAGGTCGGCGTCGAGCTTGTCGTAGACCGGCTCTCCCAGACCGGGTGGCACCCCCTCGGCGACGATCTCGATGACCGCCCCGGCCGAGGATCCCGCCTTGCGCACGCCGTCCAGGTAGTCGGCCCAGCCGGCCGCGGCCTGGGCATCGGGACACCAGAAGGGGTTCCGCTCGACCTGGGCCCAGTCCCAGCGCGCGCGGTCGATCGCCTGCGGCCCCATCTGCACCAGGGCGCCGCGGATCGTGATCTCGTCCCCCAGGACCTTGCGGGCGACCGCGCCGGCGGCGACCCGGAGCGCGGTTTCCCGGGCGCTGGCGCGGCCGCCGCCGCGGTAGTCGCGGATACCGTACTTGGCCCAGTAGGTGTAGTCGGCGTGCCCGGGGCGGAACTTGTCCTTGATCTCGGAATAGTCCTTGCTGCGCTGGTCCTCGTTCTCGATCGCCAGGGCGATCGGCGTGCCCGTGGTGACGCCCTCGAAAACGCCGGAGAGGATCCGGACCCGGTCCGGCTCCTTGCGCTGGGTGGTGTACTTCGACTGGCCCGGGCGCCGGCTGTCGAGCCAGACCTGGATGTCGGGCTCTTCCAAGGGCATCCGCGGCGGCACGCCGTCGACCACGCAGCCGATGGCGGGCCCGTGGCTTTCCCCCCAGGTGGTGAAACGGAAGGCCTGGCCGAAGGCGTTGCCGGGCATGGCGTGCCTGGCTCCTAGTCCTGCGGCCGGAAGCCCTCGAGCAGCTCGGCCAGTTGGGGGGCCGCGTCGACCGCCATCATGCCGACCACGTTGTAGCCGGAATCGACATGATGGACCTCGCCCGTCACCCCGGCGGAGAGATCGCTCAGAAGGTAGAGGCCGGCGCCGCCGACCTGTCCGATGTCGACGTTGCGGCGCAGCGGCGAGTTGTATTCGTTCCACTTCAGGATGTAGCGGAAGTCGCCGATGCCCGAGGCCGCCAGGGTCTTGATCGGCCCGGCCGAGATGGCGTTGACCCGGATCCCGGCATCGCCCAGGTCCGCGGCCAGGTAGCGCACGCTGGCCTCCAGCGCCGCCTTGGCGACGCCCATGACGTTGTAGTGCGGCATGACCCGCTCGGCGCCGTAGTAGGTCAGGGTCAGCAAGCTGCCGCCCTCCTTCATCAGGGGCACGGCGCGCTGGGCCACGGCGGTAAAGGAGTAGCAGGAGATATCCAGGCTGCGCACGAAGTTGTCGCGGCTGGTGTTGAGGTACTTGCCCTTCAGCTCGTCCTTGTCCGAATAGGCGATGGCGTGGACCAGGAAGTCGAGACCGCCCCAGCTTTCCGCGAGCGCCGCAAAGGCCTGGTCGATGCTGGAGTCGTCGGCGACGTCGCAGGGCAGGACCAGGTTGGAGCCGAGGGAATCCGCCAGCGGGCGCACGCGGCGCTCCAGCGCCTCACCCTGGTAGGTGAAGGCCAGCTCGGCACCCTGAGCGGCCAGCGCGGCTGCGATGCCCCAGGCGATCGAGCGATCGTTCGCCACGCCCATGACGAGACCACGCTTACCGGCCATGAGCGACTGGGAATCCGTCATGAAATCCTCTTGATCGAGAGTGGGGCGTCCCGCCCCCGAACGGTCGGCCGCATCCTACACAAATGCCGGAAAGCGTCAAACCGGGCGCGATCCGGGCTTTCGGCCCGGCTCTGGGCGGATTCGGCTGAGTCCTCTATCATGAGGCCGATGACCGATCGACCGACATCGCGGCGGCAGCGGCGGATCTTTGCCTGGATCAAGCTGCACCTGCAGCCGCGGCGGGCCTTGCGTTTCGCGATCTACACCGGGCGCCGCTTCCTCGCCGACGATTGTCTGCGCTCGGCTGCCAGCCTCAGCTATGCCACGCTGCTGGCCCTGGTGCCCCTGATGGCGATCGGCCTCGCGATCCTAAGCGGGTTTCCCGTGTTCAAGGCGCTCGAGGGTCAGATTCAGGACCTGATCCTGGGCAGCTTCCTGCCCGAAACCAGTGCCGCGGTCAGCGACCACCTTGCCGGGTTCGTCGAGAACACCCGGCAGATGACCGGGCCCGGGGTGCTGGCCCTGGCGGTCACGGCGCTGCTTCTGCTGGTCAACATCAATACGGCGCTGAACGCGATCTGGCGAGTCACCGAGCCGCGCTCGCTGGGCCTTCAGATCCTGGTCTACTGGACGATGCTGACCCTGGGCCCGCTGCTTCTCGGTGCGTCGCTGTCGCTCAGCGGCTACGCCTTCGCCATGGTGGAGTGGGCTGGCATCGAGGACTATCCCAATGCGATCGTCGCCTTCTCGGGCCTGATCTCGGTGTTCCTGGCGGCGCTGGGCTTCAGCGCCTTCTATCTCGTCGTGCCGACGCGTTCGGTGCGGCTCCACCATGCTCTGGCCGGCGGCGTGCTGGCGGCGGTCGTGCTGGAGGCCCTGAAGTACGGCTTCGGGATCTACTTGAGGCTCTTCCCGACCTACGAGGCCATCTACGGGGCCTTGTCGGCGATCCCGATCTTCCTGGTCTGGATGTACCTCGCCTGGGCCGTGGTGCTGCTCGGGGCCGAGGTCACGGCGGCCCTGCCGGAATGGCGGGCGGCCGTAAGCCGCGGGCGCCGCGAGCTGCAAGCCGGGGAGCGGCTGGCGCTCGCCCTGACCATTCTACAGCGCCTGCGGGCCGCGCAATTGGAGGGGCGGCGGCTGCGCAGCCGGGAGCTGGCCAAAGGCCTGCCCGTGACGCCGGCCGAGCTAGACGACAGCCTCTGGCGGCTCCGCGAGCACGGCCTCGCCGTTCGCGCCGTGAGCGGCGGCTGGCTGCTGGCCCGCGACCTCTCGACCGTGACGCTCGGGGCGCTGGGTGGTCTGTTGGGTCTGCGGCTCGAACTCAACGAGAACTGGCCAAGCACTGCCGCGATCGTCGTCGCTGGCTTAGCGGAGGCCGGCCGCGCCAGCCTGGACAGCTCCTTGGAAGACGTGCTTGCAGAGACCCCGCCCGTAGCCGAAGCCACCCTGGACTTGGCAGTCGGCGAAGGCGACTGAGTCTCAGCCGCCGGTTTCGGCCCAATCGTAGATCGTGTCGGCGACGTCGTCCTCGTCGCCCCAAACCGGAGATGCCGAGGGCGAATAAGCGATCACGGCCCCCGACAGCGGTCTGTAGGGGATCGGAGCGGCGGGCTTGGGCCCGACCAGGATGTGCGACGTCTGGTAGGCGGTGAGGGAAAGGTCAACCGCGCCGATTCGCGGACGCAGCCAGTTCCTGAAGGCGCGATGGTTCCGATCCGCCTTCTCGAGATTGTGGCGGAAGCCCTCGCCGCCGTGCTTCCGGTTCATCGCTTTCAGTGCCTTCCAGGACTCCGTGACCGGATGCTGCGGCGTCACCATGCAGCCCCGCTGCGGCGACTGATCGAACACGACCACGGCCTTGCGCAGACCCTCCGGTACGTGTGCCAGGGCCTGGGCCTCGTGGCCGATCACCGAGATGCCGTCGAGGCGCGCGTCCTCGGCAAGGTGGAGGGACCAGACGATTTCGTCATAGGCCGTCAGTACGAGGTAGACCGGCCGTTCGGTCTCGGTGACAAGGACGTCGATCTGGTCGGCCGCAGAACTCTTCACCATGCGGTCCAGAGGCGGGCGCTCGCCGGTGCTCTTGATGTAGGAGGCGACGCCGGCAACGTCCTTGCCGCTGATGAAGTGGAGCGGAAGCTCGTTGTTGCCGCCGTAGACCTCGACCAGCACCACCTTCGCGCCTTCGGACGGCGCGGGCAGCGCGCAGCCAGCGGCCGAGGCGGCCTCGAACTGCGCCGGGGCGGTACCGACCCTGGGGCCGGCGTAGTCCTGTACCAGTTCCTGAACCCAATAGCTGAGTTCGCGATCCTCGGTCGTCACCGCGTAGCGCTTGTAGACCGCGCCGTAGTAGCCGTTGTAGACGGCGGCCTTTACCGATCCCTGCGGTCTGACCGATTCGTCCTCGCAGCCGGCCAGGGAAACCGCGAGCCCCAGCAGCAGGATTTGGATTGATTTCCGCATGTTCGTCCAGATTGTCCATTAGGTGAAATTCTCGCCTAATAGACGAAACGGCCGTTAAGAATGCGTTTCCGGATCGGGGCTTGGCGTCCCGGCAGCGGCGGCCGCGCCTTGGGCTGGGCGGGTGTCTAGTCGAAGCCGGCTTTCTTGCGCGGGTCGAAGGCGTTGAAGCCCGCCCAGCGCTTGACGAAGTCCCGGAGTTGGTCGTCCTGCCGCTCGGGCAGCACGATCTTCAAGGTGAGGTACTGGTCGCCGGTCTTGCCTTCGGCCCGGATGCCCTTGCCCTTCAGGCGCAGGACGCTGCCGGTGTTGGAGCCCTCGGGGATCTTCATGGTCACCTTGCCGCTCAGGGTCGGGACGGTGACCTCGGCGCCCAGGACCGCCTCTTGAAGGCCGACCGGCAGGTCGAGGTGAATGTCCAGGCCCTCGCGCCGGAAGACGGCATGGGGCGCAACCGCGACCTCGATCAGGGCGTCACCCGCCTGCCCGCTGCCCCTGCCGGCCTGGCCTTGGCCCTTCAGGCGCAGGGTCTGGCCGCTCTCGGTTCCCGCGGGGATCTTGATCTCGATGGTCTTGCCGCCGCCCAGGCGGACACGTTTCTTGGCGCCCAGCGCCGCTTCCTCGAAGCTGACCTCGACGGAGAAGTGGTTGTCGTCACCGCGCTCGCTGGCCCGGCGCCGGCCGCCGCGCATCCGGCCGCCGCCGAAGAACTCGCTGAAGATGTCGTCGACCGAAATCTCCTCGCCGAAATCAAAGGGCGCGCCCCTCTGCCGGCCTCCGGCGCTGCGGTAGGTCCGGTGGAATCCGCCGGCGGCGCGTTCCTGGCCGCTGGCATCGATCTCGCCCCGGTCGAAACGGGCCCGGGTCGCCGGGTCGGAGAGCAGCGCGTAGGCCTGGCTGACCTCCTTGAAGCGTTGCTCGATCGCTTGGTCCTCCGGGTTGAGGTCCGGATGCAGCTTCTTGGCCAGCTTGCGGTAGGCGCTCTTGATCTCTTCGGCGCTCGCCTTCCGATCGACTCCAAGTACTTGGTAGGGGTCCTTCATTCCGCCTTCATGGTCCCGAAAAGGTAAGGGGCGCCGCCTCGGGGCGCCCCTGCTCCGCGGCAAGAAACCTTATGCCGGATTACTGCCTGACTTCCCAGGAGCCATCCGGCTTACGGCAGGCGATCCCATAGGCTTCCTCAGTCTTACCGCCTATGGTTACCGTCTGCTGAAATTCCCGGCAATACTCTCCCGTCGAGGCGGTGCCGTCCCGGGTCGGGGTCACCGCACCGGAATTGCCGCTATCCGGGTTGTTCCAGGTGATGGTCTCGCCGATCGGGGCGCGGGTCGCGGTCTGCACCGCCCGGTCGTTCTTGATCTGGTCGACCTCGTCCATGCTGCGGCCGATCTCGCTGCCGATCAGGCCGCCGAGGAAGACGCCGGCGCCGGTCGCGATCAGCCGGCCCGTGCCGGAGCCGATCTGCGAGCCGATCAGCCCGCCGACGGCGGCACCGCCCACGGTCCCGACGGTCTGCTTGGGCCCCCTGCCGGCGCAGGCTGCGACCGTCAGGGCGATGGCAATAACTGCAACAAGGGTCTTGAGCTTCATGTTCTCCCCCGGCTCATTGTTGAAAACGCCTGAAAGACTTGGGTTTCAGTTGATGCTACGCAGCCGGGGTCTGTTTCATCCCTGCTGCGCAGTCGTGCGCCGCCAAGGGAGAGGGGCTCTGGGCCCGTCCCGCAAATCTATATGGTGCCTCTGGCCCGCCCCGGCTACCCTGGCGCCGGAGGAAGATGGAGCATGAGCGGCCTGCCGGAGAACGCCGACCC
This sequence comes from Kiloniellales bacterium, assembly GCA_030066685.1. Classification (NCBI taxonomy): domain Bacteria; kingdom Pseudomonadati; phylum Pseudomonadota; class Alphaproteobacteria; order Rhodospirillales; species Kiloniellales bacterium. The sequence continues at coordinate 76,139 of JASJBF010000006.1, forward strand.
CTTCGAGACCTTCGCCGCCTGGTACGAGGAGGCGAAGGCCAGCGAACCCAACGATCCCAACGCCATGGCCCTGGCGACCGTGGCCCCGGACGGGATGCCTTCGCTGCGGATGGTCCTGCTCAAGGGCTTCGACGCCGAGGGCTTCGTCTTCTACACCAACCTCGGCAGCCGCAAGGGCCGGCAGCTGGAGACGACGGCCAAGGCCGCGCTCTGCCTGCACTGGAAGTCCCTGCGCCGGCAGGTCCGGGTCGAGGGCCGGGTGAAGCCGGTCAGCGACGCGGAAGCCGACGCCTACTTCGAGTCACGACCTCGGGACAGCCAGATCGGCGCCTGGGCCAGTCGCCAGTCCGAGCCCCTGGAAGGGCGCTTCGTCCTTGAGCGGCGGATCGCCAAATACGCCGCCAAGTTCGGCATCGGCAAAGTGCCGCGGCCGCCCTTCTGGAGCGGCTTCCGGGTCCTGCCCGAGCGGATCGAGTTCTGGCGGGACGGGGCGTTTCGGCTGCACGACCGGCTCGTGTACCATCGCGGCTCAGACGGCTGGACCACCGAGCGCCTCTTTCCGTGAGACGGGGTGCCGAAGGGTACCGGAAGCGACGCCATGATCTCTGAGCCGCAGGCTGCCGAGGCAAAGGTCCAGGATAACGCCCGCTTGATGCGGCTGGCGACCTATGCCTCCGTCAGCACCGCGGTCTGCCTCATCGTGCTCAAGCTGGGCGCCTGGGTGCTGACCGATTCGATCAGCCTTCTGTCGACCCTGATCGATTCGATCCTCGATGCCGTGGCCTCCCTGGTCTCCCTGCTTGCAGTGCGGCACGCGCTGACCCCGGCCGACCGGGAGCACCGCTTCGGCCACGGCAAGGCGGAGCCGCTGGCGGCGCTCGGCCAGGCCGCCTTCATCACCGGATCGGCGGTCTTCCTGCTGATCGAGGCGCTGCACCTGCTCTTCGATCCGCGGCCGATCCAGAACCCGGGCATCGGTATCGCGGTCATGCTGATCTCGATCGGGGCCACCGCCGTGCTGGTGCTGTTCCAGCGCTACGTGATCCGGCGCACCAACTCGGTGGTGGTCCGGGCCGATTCGCTCCACTACCTGGGCGATCTCCTGGTCAACGCCGCGGTCATCGTGGCCCTGCTCGGGGTCACGCAGCTCGGCTGGACGATCCTCGACCCGGTCTTCGCGATCGGCATCGCCGCCTACATCCTCAAGACCGCCTGGTCGATCGCCAGCGAGTCCCTGCACATGCTGATGGACCGCGAGCTGCCCGACGACGACCGGGCCCGCATCGGCCGGATCGTCCGCGCCCATCCCGAGGTGGTGGACATGCACGACCTGCGCACGCGCCTGGCCGGGCCGCAGACCTTTATCCAGCTCCACCTGGAACTGAACGGAGATCTGAGCCTCTGGGACGCCCATACCATCTCGGACCAGGTCGAGGCCGAGCTGAAGGCGGCCTTTCCGGGTGCGGAAGTGATCATTCACGAGGATCCTCATGGTATCGTCGAGCCCCAGGCGCAGTTCGGCGGCCATTGAGCGCCGGACCGCCGGCAGGGACGGAAGGAAAGCATGACCGACGACCGCAAGACGGTGATCCTGACCGGCGCCAGCCGCGGCATCGGCCATGCCACGGTCAAGCGCTTCAGCGAGGAAGGCTGGCGCATCATCACCTGCTCGCGGGAGGCCGTGCCCGAGGACTGCCGCCGCGACCCCAACTGGTCGGAGCACATCACCGCCGACCTCGCCGAGCGCGGCGAGCTCCAGACCTTCGTCGAGCGGGCCAACGTGCTGCTCGGCGAGGGACCGCTGCACGCCCTGGTCAACAATGCGGCGGTATCGCCCAAGACCCCCTTCAAGGAGCGTCTGGGCTGCCTCAACGGCGACCTCGACGGCTGGCGCCAGGTCTTCGAGCTCAACTTCTTCGCGCCGCTGGCCCTGTCGCGGGGCTTCGCGATCCCACTGCGCCGCGGCAAGGGCGCGATCGTCAACATCACGTCGATCGCCGGCCATGCCCGGCATCCCTTCGCCGGCTCGGCCTATTCCACCTCCAAGGCGGCGCTGTCTGCCTTGACCCGCGAGATGGCGGTGGAGTTCGCCGAGATCGGCGTGCGGGTCAACGCGGTGGCGCCGGGCGAGATCGAGACCGCCATGATCGGCGAGGAATACGAGGCCCTGATCCCGCGCATTCCGATGCAGCGCATGGGCACGCCGGAGGAGGTCGCGGCCGCGGTCTATCGGCTCTGCACCGAGGATTTCGGCTACGTCACCGGGACCGAGGTCTTCGTCACCGGCGGCCAGCATCTGTTCTGAGGGCGGCGCGGCGTGGCCCTGACCTACAAGGTCGAGGTGTGAGGGAAGGGGGAGGTTCGCCGGCGCCTAAGCGAGCCTGGTGAGGAGCGCCTGAAACCAGGCGAGGCGGGCCTCGGCGGCGGAGATTTCGTGGTCGAGCCAGGCGACCAGATGGCCCCGGCCTTTTGCATGGTGCTGACGCAAGTCCGAAAGGCGGGCGATCTCCCGCTCCGCCATCTCCATCATCACCTCGATCTGGATTCTCTGATCCTCGGCCGGCAGCAGATGCATGAAGCGCATCTTGAGGGCGATGATCAGCTTGTTGATGTCGTTGACCGGGGCCCGGACGTTGGAGGTCATCAGAGTCGCCAGCTCGGCGCGGCCGTCCTCGGTGATGCGCAGCAGGGCGTCGTCGGCGTCGCCCTCGACGGCCTCGACCAGGCCTTCGACCTTGAGCAGCTCGAGCGGCGCGGCCACCAGGTCCAGCGAAGGACCGGCGATCCGCGAGGTAAAGTGCCGGACCTCGGCCGCGAGTGCGGCGTAGTGCGCGTCCGCCTCGGCGAGGATGCCGAGGGCGGTCAGGCGGACCGCTTCGGAGGGGACCAGGGTGTTGTCGCGGTACATCGCTTCGGCTTCGTGGCGGCGACGACGGGATGACCTTGAAAACCTAGTCCCGCGGGTGTGAAATGTCCAGGAAATTTATGCAATTGCGACGCATTCTCAGATTTGGGGCGATTCCCGAAAGTTGACCGCCCGAGGAATCCGGGCAGTTTCAGGCGTGCGGAGTCAGGCGGCGCGCTGCAGCCCCAGGTCGCGCCAGATCTCGCCCAGCGCCCGGACCAGGTGGTCGATGTGGGCGTCGCTATGCAGGGGCGAAGGGGTCAGGCGCAGCCGTTCGGTGCCGCGCGGCACCGTGGGGTAGTTGATCGGCTGCACGTAGATCCCGTAGCGCTCGAGCAGGGTGTCGGTGACCTGGCGGCAGAGCACCGGATCGCCGACCAGCACCGGCACGATGTGGGTCGAGCTCGGCATGACCGGCAGGCCGGCCTCCTTCAGGCGGCGCTTCAGGGTGGCGGCACGCTCCTGGTGTCGCGCGCGCTCCGCGCCGCTCTTCTTGAGGTGGCGGATGCTGGCCAGGGCGCCGGCGGCGACGTGGGGCGGCAGGGCGGTGGTGAAGATGAAGGCCGAGGCGTAGCTGCGCACGAAATCGACCAGCGCCGCCGAGCCCGCGATGTAGCCGCCCAGGCATCCGAAGGCCTTGGCCAGGGTGCCCTCGATCACCGTCACCCGGTCCATGACCTTGTCGCGGTCGGCGATGCCGCCGCCGCCCTTGCCGTAGAGTCCGACAGCGTGGACCTCGTCCAGGTAGGTCATGGCGCCGTAGCGGTCCGCCAGGTCGCAGAAGGTCGCGATGGGGGCGACGTCGCCGTCCATAGAGTAGACCGATTCGAAGGCGATCAGCTTGGGCCGCTCCGGGTCGAGCTCCTTGAGCTGGCGCTCCAGGTCGGCCGGGTCGTTGTGCTTGAAGATCCGCTTCTCGACCCGGCTGTGTCGAATACCCTCAATCATCGAGGCATGGTTCATCTCGTCGGAGAGCACGATGCAGCCCGGCAGCTTGGCGGCGATGGTCGAGAGCGCCGCCAGGTTGGAGACGTAGCCGGAGGTGAAGAGCAGAGCGGACTCCTTGCCGTGCAGCCCGGCCAGCTCCTCTTCAAGCAGGACGTGGTAATGGTTGGTCCCGGCGATGTTGCGGGTGCCACCGGCGCCCGCGCCGCAGGACTCCAGGGCCTCGCGCATGGCTCCGAGGACCTTGGGGTGCTGTCCCATGCCGAGGTAGTCGTTTGAGCACCAGACCGTCACCTCGCTGCGCTCGGGGCCGTCGTGGCGGGTGGCCCGCGGGAAGTCGCCGGCGTGGCGCAGAAGATCCGCGAAGATCCGGTAGCGGCCCTCCTGCTTCACCTGATCGACGGACTCGGCGAAAAATGTCTCGTAGTCCATAACCTTCCAATCTCCCTATGCCACCCGCTCGGCTCCAAGCTGTCCTGCTCGGTTGCCGTAGCGCCGGGGTCTCCCGTCCTGTTCACGCCACCGACGCGAGACCCTCCGAAGTGACGTGCGCCCAGGTCGCCTCGAGGGCCCGCGTGAAGCGGTCGAACATCTCGTCGAGCTCCACCTCGGTGATGATCAGCGGCGGGCAGAAAGCGACCCGGTCCATCAGAGCCCGGACGATCAGGCCCTCGTCCTGGGCGTTCTTGGCGCAGAGCGCGCCGACGCTGCCCAGCGGCTCGAAAGGTGCCCGGCTGTCCTTGTCGGCGACCAGCTCGACCGCGCCGAGCAGCCCGACACCCACGGCCTCGCCGACCAGGGGATGCCCGCCAAGGCGCTTCAGGCGCGCCTCGAAGCGCGGCGCCATCGCCCGGACGTGTCCGACGATGTCCCGTTCCTCGTAGATTTTCAGGGTCTCCAGGGCCACGGCCGCGCTGACCGGATGGCCGCCGTAGGTGAAGCCATGGCCGAAGGTGCCGATCTTCCCGGAGTTCTCGGCCACCGCCTGGTAGACCTTCTCGGAGATCATCACCGCAGAGATCGGCAGATAGGCCGAGGACAGGGCCTTGGCGACCACCAGGATGTCCGGCTCGATGCCGTAGGTCTCGCTGCCGAACATATTGCCGGTGCGCCCAAAGCCGCAGATCACCTCGTCGGCGACCAGCCAGATGTCGTGCGTCTTGAGGACCGCCTGGATCTTCTCCCAGTAGGTCTTGGGCGGCAGAATCACGCCGCCGGCCCCCATGACCGGCTCGCCGATGAAGGCGGCGATGGTCTCGGGGCCCTCGGCCTGGATCATCGCCTCCAGGTCCTCGGCCATCCGGGTGGCGAAGTCCTCCTCGCTTTCGCCCGCCTCCGCGTAGCGATAGTGGTGCGGACAGGAGGTGTGCAGAATGTTCTGGATCGGCAGGTCGAAGTCACGGTGGTTGTAGGGCAGCCCGGTCATGCTGGCCGAAGCGACGGTGACGCCGTGGTAGCCCTTGATCCGGCTGATGATCTTCTTGCGATCCGGCCGGCCCAGGGCGTTGTTCGCGTACCAGACCAGCTTGACCACGGAATCATTGGCCTCGGAGCCGGAGTTGGCGAAGAACACCTTAGACATCGGCACCGGCGCCATGCCAATCAGCTTTTCCGCAAGGTCGATCGGCGGCACGCCGGTCTTGTGGGCGAAGGTGTGGTAGTAGGGCAGGCTCTCGAACTGCCGGACCGCCGCCTCGACCAGCCGCGGCTCGTTGAAGCCGAGCGAGGTGCACCAGAGCCCGGCCATGCCCTCGATGTAGGACTTGCCCTGTTCGTCGAAGACGCGGATGCCCTCGCCGCGCTCGATGATCAGCGGCCCCTCCGCCTCGTGCTTGCGGGCGTTGGTATAGGGGTGCAGCTGGTAGGCGACGTCGCGCGCGGCCGTCGAGTTCGGGCGCTCGCTCATGGGCAGCTCCTAGTCTCTAAAAGCGAGGTTTCACCTGCCAGGGACCCTACTACCACCCCGGACCCTCGCCAAGAAATGATCGAAGTCAAGTCCAACCCGGCCGTGTTGCAAGTTCCCTGTGTTTTCCTGCGGGCAGGCCGGAAGTCTTATGAAAATCATGAATTTACCGGGTGCGATCAGCGGCCGACGGCGCGCGGGTCGAGGGCGTCCTGCAGCCCGTCCCCCAGAAAGTTGAAGGCGATGACGGTGACGAAGATCAGCAGGCCCGGCCAGACCGCGAGCATAGGCGCGTCCCAGATCAGCTCCTGGGCGCCGGTCAACATGTTGCCCCAGGAGGGGATCGGCGGCTGAATCCCGAGGCCGAGGAAGCTGAGCACCGATTCCAGCAGGATGATGTTGCCGATCGAAAGGGTGGTCGCGACGATCACCGGCGAGATCACGTTGGGCAGGATGTGGACCAGCATGATCCGCAGGGGCCGGGCGCCGATCGCCCGGGCGGCGCGCACGAACTCCCGCTCGCGCAGGGACAGGGTGCTGCCGCGGACCAGGCGGGCGACCGTGGTCCAGCCGACCAGGGAGATCAGAATGATGATCCTGTAGAGGCTGACCTCCTCCGAGGTCGCCAGAGTCTCGGGCAGGCCGAGCTTGGTCAGGTCGACCGCCGCCAGGACGATCAGCAGGGGCAGCAGGGGCAGGGCGATGACCCCATCGGTCAGGCGCATCAGGACCGCGTCCAGGATCCCGCCGAAGTAGCCGGCCAGCAGGCCGATCACAGTGCCGATCACCGCGGCCAGGACCGCCGTCACCAGGCCGGCCAGGAGGGAGACCTGGCCGCCGTAGAGCAGGCGCAGCAACAGGTCGCGGCCGAGCTCGTCGGTGCCCAGGAGGTGTTCCGGCGAGGGCGGCTGCTTCTGCTTGAATAGGTCGACCGTCTCGGCGTCCAGGCCCAGCACCTGCTCGGCCAGGGGCGCGGCGAAGGTCGCCGCGATCAGCAGGGCCAGCAGGACCAGGCTGAAGACCGCCAAATGGTGCTCCAGGAAGCGGCGCCAGAGCAGCCGCCCGTAGGATAGCGCCGGCCCGGCCGCGAAGGCGGCCTCGGCGGCGAGGCGGGGGCCGGGCTCGGGCGCGACGCTCATAGGTAGGAGATCCTCGGGTCGAGCCAGGCATAGACCAGGTCGGCCAGGATGTTGGCCAGCAGGGTGGTCAGGGTGGCGAAGAGCAGTCCGACCAGGGCCAGGTTGTAGTCGTTGGTCTGGATCGCGTCGAAGATGGTCTTGCCCATGCCCAGCCAGCCGAACATGGTCTCGGTGATCAGGGCGCCGGAGAACAGGGCGCCGAAGTTGAGCGCCAGGATCGTGGTCACCGGGATCATGGCGTTGCGCAGGGCGTGGCCGGTGATCACCCCGGCCCGGCTGACCCCCTTGGCCCGGGCGGTGCGGATGTAGTCCTGGCGCAGCGCCTCGATGGTCGCGGCGCGCACGAAGCGGATGATGCCGCCGACCGTGACCAGGGCCAGGGCGGCGACCGGCAGGACCGCGTGGCGCAGGCGGTCGAGCGGGTCGTCGAGGTCGCCCATGCCGCCCGCCGGCAGCCATCTCAGCACCACGGCGAAGAGGATGATCATCAGGATCGCCAGCCAGAAGGGCGGGACCGAGATCCCGGCGAAGGCGAAGAGGTTGATCGAATGGTCGACGAGGCCGCGCGGCCGGCTGGCGGCGATCAGCCCGGCCGGCAGGGCGATGGCCAGGGCGAGCAGGAAGCTGAGACCCATCAGCACCCCGGTGTTGGCGAGCCGCGGCAGCAGGATGTCGAGCACCGGCGCCGCGAACTGCCGCGAATAGCCGAGGTCGCCGTCGGCGGCCTTTTCGAGCCAGGCCAGGTAGCGCTCGTGGATCGGCCGGTCGAGACCGTGCAGGGCGCGCAGCCGCTCGGCGTCGGCGCTGGTCAGGTTGGGGTCGGCCTGGATCATCAGGTCGATCGGATCGCCGGGCATCAGGCCGATCAGGCCGTAGATGACGAAGGACATCACAAGCAGGACGACGGCGGACTCGAGAAGGCGCTGGCCGATGTAAGAGATCATCGGAAACCCCGCGGCGTCAGCGTGCGCCGCGCCGCCACTCCTCGACCCAGAGCGTGGTCGTGTATTGATGGCCGGTCGGCCGCACGCCCTCCAGCCACTTGGGCAGGACATAGGTGTTGGCCCGCCAGTAGAGCGGCAGGACCGGCAGGTCCTCGGCGTAGATCTGCTGGATGCGGGCCCAGAGTTCCTTGCGCCTGTCGAAGTCCAGCTCGCGCTCGGTCCGGTCGATCAGGTCGTCCATCTCGGGGTTGCTGTAGGCGGTGTAGTTCTGGCCCGACCAGCCGTTGGCCTCGGTCGGGATCTCCTCGCTGTGCAGGGTCGAGCGCGGCACGTTCTCCGGGCTCGAGCTCCAGGCGAACATGGCCAGGGCCTTGTGCTTGCGCTGATCCAGGGTCTCGCCGAAGTAGACCCGCGCCGGCTCGTTGCGGATCCGCACGTCGATGCCGACCTGCTTCCACTGGTTCTGAAGCACCTGCTGGACCAGCTCCCGGGTCCGGTTGCCGGCGGTGGTCATGAACTCGAGGGTCAGAGGCTCGCCGGCGGCGTTGTGCCGGACCCCGTCCTGGAGCTCCTTCCAGCCCGCCTCGTCGAGCAGTGCCCTGGCCTGCGCCGGGTCGTGGGCGTAGCGCGGGATGTCGTCGCTGTAGACCTTGTCCAGGGGCGAGACCGAGGTGTCGGCCGGCGGCTGCTTGCCGCCGAAGAGCCGCTCGTTGAGCGCCTGGCGGTCGATGGCATGCAGCAGGGCGCGCCGCACCCGGACGTCCTGCAGCACCGGGTTCTCGAGCTGCAGGTCGATGTGCTCGTAGACCAGGCCCGGCTTGTAGATCACCTGGTAGTCGTCGCCATGGCGTTTCTCGAAAGCCAGGGCCTGGTCGATGGTCAGCCCGAGCTCGCCGGCGATCATGTCGATCGCGCCCGACAGCAGGTTGGCCTCCAGTGCGGGGGTGTTCTCGATTGCCCGGACCGTGATCCGGTCGAAGGCCGGCGCCTCGCCCCACCAGGTCGGATTGGGCTCAAGCGCGACGTGGGAGCCCTTCACGATCTCGACGATGCGGTAGGGCCCGAAGGCGAGCCCCGGGTTGGTCGGGTCGCTGTCGTAGGCCGTGCGGTTGCGGTACTCGGCCGGGGCGGCCTCGAAGATCGGCCGCTCGATGTGCGCCGGCACCAATCGGAAGTCGTTGATCGCGTTGTACTCGAAGGTCACGCGGTCGATGTGGAGGGTGAAGGTCTTGTCGTCGATGACGTCGACCGCGAGGATCCGCCGGTAGAGTTCGCTATTGGTGACGCCGCTCTCCAGGTTGCGGCCGATCTCCCAGGTGAAGACCACGTCCTTGGTCGTGACCGGCGTGCCGTCGCCCCAGGTCGCCTCGGGCTGCAGGGTATAGGTGAGCGCGATTCCCTCGCCGCCGTCGGCCAGCGGCTCCTTCTTCGCCAGGCCGTTCTCGATGGTCGGCAGCTCGGTGCAGAGCATGCAGATCAGCTGCCATTCCTGGTCGTAGACCGTGATCGGCCGGGCGGTCATCGCCAGGACGTAGGTCTTGGCCAGCATGGAATCGATGTTGGGGTGCAAGGTCGAGGGGAACTGGGTGAGGCCGATCTTGAGCTCGCCGCCGCCGCCGGCCTTGGCCGCCGGCGCGCCTGCGAGGGCGGTGGCGACGACGAGCAGCGCGCCCAGGAACGCGGACCCGGGGAACTTCGATCTGGCCAAGGTTTCGACCTCCTTCTGCGAGAGGATTGTGGGGACGCTAACCGCCGCTTGCCAGCTCCTCCGAGGTCTTGCCGCCGTGGGCGGCGGACCAGCCCTCGGGGTCCTCCAGGAAGGCCCGCACCTCGGCCACGCCTTTGGCGTCCAGATAGCCGCTGTCCTCGACCAGGGCGAGCGCGTCCCACCAGGTGCAGAGGCCGCGCAGGGTCACGCCCAGGTCGGCCAGCAGACCCGTGCTCTGGGGAAAGATCCCATAGTGGAAGATCACGAAGGTCTCGCTGATCTCGGCGCCGGCAGTCCGCAGAGCCTCGATGAAGTTGACCTTGGAGCCGCCGTCGGTTGCCAGGTCCTCGACCAGCAGGACCTTCGCACCCTCGTGGAAGGTCCCCTCGATCTGGGCGTTGCGCCCGAAGCCCTTGGGCTTCTTGCGGACGTAGATCATCGGCAGCCCCAGGCGCTCGGCGATCCAGGCGGCGAAGGGGATGCCGGCGGTCTCGCCCCCGGCGATCACCTCCGGCGGATCGGCCGCGGTGGCCTCGCGGATCAACTCGACGGCCATGTCCATCAGGCGGGCGCGGGCCTTGGGGAAGGAGATGATCCGCCGGCAGTCGACGTAGACCGGGCTGGCACGGCCCGAGGTGAAGACGAAGGGCTGGTCAGGTCGGAACAGGATGGCCTCGATGTCGAGCAGGGTCTGCGCGGCGGCGCGCGCCGTCTCGGGGCTCCCGGCCATGGCTTTTTCTTGGTCCTTCGAGATCTCTTCCTGCGCTCTTGTTTATCGGTATTCTCGGCCTTGGGCAACGCGGCAGGCGCCCGGGCGGCGGCGGGCCGGCGCTTTACAAGGCGGTTCGGGCCTGCCAAGTAGCCCGCCGTGAGCTTCTCAAGCGCGATCGGAACCATGGCCAAGGCCTTCGACCTCACGCTCTACCTGGTGATCGGCCCCGACGACGTCCCCGGGCGCGAAGTCGAGGCCGTGACCGCCGCGGCGGTGGCCGGCGGCGTGACCCTGGTCCAGCTGCGCGACAAGACCGCGCCCGACGCCGAGCTGGCGGCCCTGGCCCGGCGCCTCCAGGCCGTCCTGGCCCCCCGAGGGCTGCCGCTGATCGTCAACGACCGGATCGAGGTGGCCCGGGAGGTCGGCGCCGCCGGCGTCCATCTGGGGGTCGACGACCGTCCGGCCGCCGAGGCGCGCGCGGCCCTGGGTCCCGAGGCGATCGTCGGGGTCTCCGCCGGGACCTTCGAAGAGGCCGATCTGGTCGATCCGGCGGTGGTGGACTACGTTGGAAGCGGTGCCGTCTACGCCACGGCGACCAAGGCCGATGCCGGCGCGGCCATCGGCCTCGAGGGCCTCGACGCGCTGCGCGGCCGGCTAGCGCTGCCCATGGTGGCGATCGGTGGCATCGGCCTTGCGACCGCCGAAGCGGTCGCCGCGACCGGGGTCGAAGGCATCGCCGTGGTCTCGGCGATCTGCGGGGCCGCTGATCCGGAGGCGGCGGCCCGGGACCTGCGCGCGGCCGTTGAGCGGGGCCGCCGGGGCGGGCGCCGGGAGGAGGGGTCGGCTTAACCCTTCCTCCACGTCCGGCGGCGCAGGATGGGAGAGTAGCGCTGCAGACAGAGTCAGCTCCCATGGCGCGGCGTATCGCGCTTCCCCGTCGAACCACGCCCGGCCGGGTCTTCTTCGGCCTCCTCGTCGCCTGCGCCCTGCCCGGGGCCTTCCTCGGACTGGTCGGGGCCGCCGAGTCCGGACTGCTGCTCAGGCCCCACGAGGCCCTGCCCGGGATCGCGGCCTTCGCCTTGGTGTTCCTCTACTTTGCCCTGCCGGCCGCGGTCTGCCTGGGGCTGCCGCTGCTCTGGCTGCTGCGCCGCCTGGCCCGGGAGAGCTGGTGGGCCTTCGTCCTGGGCGGCGCCCTGACCGCGGTGCTCTGGGCCGCCCTGGTCCAGGCCCCGGCCGGGGGCACGGCGGCGAAGGACGCCGAGGCCGCGACCTGGCGCTTCCTGCTCGCCGTCGCCCTGCCCGGCGGCCTGGCCGGACTTGGCTTCTGGCTGACTGCCTACCTGCCGGGCGGCCGCCGGCCCCGCCGTGCGCGCCGTCAGACCAGCCTCGAGAGCGAGCCCCCGGCGCTCTAGTTGCCCAAAGTCCTCGCGATCTCGATTTCGAAGGCGCTGCCAGAGCCCACCAAGATCTGCAGGATGAGAACCCGCGCCTCGTTTGCGCCGGGCGGGCGGCCGCGCGGCATCCGCAGAATCAGGTCTTTGACGACGTGTTTCTCACCCGGCGCTAGGCCTACGGCGTAATCCACGCGAGGACCGCTTGCGGCCTGATGGCCGAAGGGCTCGCCCGTCGTCTTGTCGAGGTAGGCGGCGGAGAGGCGGAAGCCGGCGATTTCGAGGGTCTGGGGATAGTTGCGATTGGGCTCGAGGGCGACCGCTTCGATCTCCAGGACTTCGACATCTGCGCGCACGTCGAGCCGGCAATGGCCTCGGGCCCAGAGGCCCCAGTCGCTGCCGTAGCTGTTGATGTAAACCGGCTCTGCCGCCTCAGCCATGGAACCGGCGTGGTTTGTGGCGAGTCCCAGGATCAGCAGGAAGGCCGTAATCGCGGTTGTCGTTTTCACCTGGCGGGCCTCCCTCATTTCCGGCGGGCGCGATCAGCGGGCTGCAGTGACGGCCTTGCGACCTCGCCATGCCGCTTTGGAGCTCCCGGCCGCGGTCAGCAGGGCGCCTGCAAAGTAGATCAGGAGGCCGGTCAAAGTCGCGCGGGCGAAGTCCACGCGGCCCTCGACCATCTGGAAGCCGAACACGAGCACCGGCCCGAGCGAGGTCATGGCGCCGATGGTCAGCGCCGAGACGAGCGAAACCGCCTTTTGCATGGCGTAGATCGGCAAGGCCATGACGAGCAGTCCGAAGACGACTGCCAAGGCGACATCTTCGACCGGCACTGGGCCCTTGGCGTCGAGGCCGAGCGCGGTGCCGCCGACCGACAGCAAGATGTAGAGCGGAAAACGCAAACCGATCTGCGCCATGGGGCCGACCCCGCGGCGGTCAAGACGACCCGCATAGAGCAGCAACAGCGAGATCAGAGAACCGGACGCGATTGAGAGGGCTATGCCGGCAAGCGCGACGGAGGGACTGCCGCGCACGAAGCCGGACCAGCCCGCAAGGGTGCTGAAGATCAGAACAGCAAGCCCGAGCGCGATGATGACGAGCCCGGCCACCTCGAGCCGATTCCGCACCGAAGTGGCTCCAGGCATGCCGAGCCGAGCCGCGACGAGCGTGGTGAGCGGCACCGAACCGGAAAAGACGGCGAAGGCAACGGCAGGTTCGACGAGTTGGACCGCGAGGAGGTAGGCGATCCATCCGCCGGCGGCACAGATGTTGGCGAAGGCCAGAGCCGTCGGATCGGCAAGCGCCAGGGCGATTTCCTCTGGCCTTCGCAGCAAGGTCAGCCCGATCGCTCCGGCGGCGCAGATGCCAAACACCAGCGAGCCGATCAGGAAGGAATCCATTCGCTGCAACACGCCGCCGAAGTACACGGCCTGCACCGCTTCCAGGGTTACGAAGGCAAGGCACCACAGCAAGCCTTGGACACCGGCGTTCATCCCGGGGGCTCAGATGGACTTGCCGGCTGTGATCGGCCGGCGGGCGGGCGCAAGTCGCCGCATGGCGAGGACGCCTGCCCCGGCAATCAGGATCATTCCAGAGACCGTTGCGACATCGGGACTCTCGGAGAAAAACAGGAAACCCCAGAAGGCCGCGAAGACCAGATAGGCGTAGTCGAAAGGCGCGATGATCGTCGGTGGGCCGGACTGGTAGGCCTTCGCGACGCCCGCGCTGACCGCGACGATGAGCAGGGCCATGAGCGTCATCAGCGCCCACTCTTGCGCCCCCATCGGCACCCAGTGCCCGAGCAGGAAGGGGTCGGCCGAGGCTTCTCCCGGACTCGGCCCCCAGAAGGCAAGCGCGCCGGTCGCGACGATTCCGGCCAGCAAGAAGGAAGCGTTCAAGACCAGGGAAAGCACCAGCGGCGCCGCACCGATGCACTTGCTGCGGGTGATGATCATGGCGAGGGCGTAGAGCACCGCCGAAAGGATGGGCAAGAGCATCGCAGGGGAGAAGGCGCTGGTGCCGGGCCTTAGCATCACCAAGACACCGACGAAACCGAGCACAAGGGACATGCCTCGCCAGAGCCCGACCGGCTCCCGGAGCAGAAGCGCGGAAAACAGCGCGATGAACAGCGGCCCGGTGTAGAGGGCGGCGGCGGCGACGGACAGGTTCAAGGCCGGCAGGGCCGCGTAGAAGGCAATCCACATCGATACCAGCAGGCCGCTGCGCAGGACCATCCAAGGCAGGGCTTTCTGTCCGATCACCCAAGGCCGACGGCAAAGGAGCAAGGGAATGATCGAAATCGGGACCGCCAAGATCGAGCGCGCCACGAAGATCTGCCACAGCGTCAACTCGGTGCTGACGTGCTTGACCAAGGCATCGCCGAGGGACATCAGCAACACCGATGCCAAGATCATGATGATCCCGAGAATTGTGTTTTCCCGATGTTGCCCGGTCGATTGTTCCATAGGTCCAGGCCGAAGCGGTTTGCCAAAATGATTTTGGGTAAAGTATTAGGCCGTGTTAAAGTCGATTTTCAAATGAGTTATGGATCAAAATACATTACTTGAGCTTATGAATAAGCTGGGCAAGAACCTGCCTCCCCTGGCCAGCCTCCTTCCCTTCGAGGCTGCTGCGCGGCTTGAGAGCTTCACGCGGGCCGCCGAGGAGTTGCACCTGACCCAGGCCGCCGTCAGCCGCCAGATCCGGGCCCTGGAGGAGGACCTGGGAGTCCGTCTCTTCGAGCGCCGCCATCGGGCCGTGTTCCTTACCGAAGCGGGCCGCGATCTCGGACGCAGCGTTACGGCGGGACTGGAGAGCATTGCCGCCCGAGCGACCGACCTGCGCAGCCTGCCGCGAAGCGGCGAGGTGGTCCTCTTCGCAGAGCTTTGCTATGCGTTCTACTGGGTGATGCCCCGCCTTTCCGACTTTCACCAACGCCAACCTCGGATCGATGTCCGGGTCACGGCGTCGACCATGCCTGTCGCCCAGTCGCATGAGGACTTCGACGTGGCACTGCAGACCTCCGGTCGGGCCAGCGGCACCCACGTCCGGGCCTTCACCGCCTCGGACGAGGTCTTCCCGGTGTGCAGCCCGAGCTATCTGGCGGGACGAAGAGCGCCGCTGTCTCTGGCCGATCTGCCGGACCACGCCTTGCTGCACCACAAGGTCGAGCCGCAGGATTGGCTGGAATGGGACGACTGGCTCGAGCGACTGGGCTTGACCCAGCGCGTCGGCCACAGAGGGGCGGTCTTCGACAGCTATCCGGTCTTGATCCAGGCTGCCGTGGAAGGTCACGGTATCGGCTTGGGATGGCGGCAAGCGGTGGAGAGGCTTCTGCAATCCGGCAGTCTGATTCGGCCTTTCGAGGAAAGCGTCGTGCTTGGGGAAGGCCTGTCGGTCTATCGGCGCGAAAGGGCCCGATCCCGCCCCGAGGCCGACGCCCTGCTGTCATGGCTCAGGGCCGAGCTGGTCTGAAGAGGTGCATCGGGTTCTATCCCCGGAGCCTTCGTCCCGGATCGGCTCGGCAAGGCGAGGCGTCCGACCGCGAGGCGTCGCCAGTCCCCGGCAAGGCCACCCGCTCTGCGGCAGGATTCCACGCTGCGCATACCGCTGGACCGGGTCTGCATCCGCTGGCTGTTAGAGGTACATCTCCTCGATGTCGACGGTGGATTCCCGGCCCAGGCGGTCGAAGTGCGCGGCCAGCCAGTCCTCGGTCCGGGCGCGCCCGATCTCGAAGAGGTGCTCGAGGAAGGCCCGGTCGGCGTTGAGCTTGCTCGAGACGCCGAGCTCGGCCATCACGTCCTCGGCGTGGATCACGTGCAGCAGCAGGCGCTTGAGGCGGCCGCCGTGGTCGAAGCCGTCGTCGATCAGGCGGGTGACGAAGTTGATCGCCCGCATCTCCCGCATCAGGCTGGCATTGAAGGTCAGGACGTTCAGACGGTCCATGATCTCCTGGGCGCTGGTCGGCACGCTGTCGCTGTTGATCGGGTTCAGCTGGACCAGCAGGATGTCGCGGCAGTCGGCGTGGTAGATCAGCGGGTAGATCGCCGGATTGCCCATGTAGCCGCCGTCCCAATAGGCCTCCTCGCCGATCTCCACCGCGTGATGCAGGAAAGGCAGGCAGGTCGAGGCGACGACCGCCTCCAGCTCCATCTCCGAGAGGTCGAAGACCTTGATCCGGCCGCGCTTGACGTTGGTCGCCGAGACGAAGAGCTTGACCGCCCGGCAGCCGCGCAGGACCTCGAAGTCGACCATCTCGCCCAGGATGGCGCGCAGCGGGTTCAGGTCGAAGACGTTGTACTGATAGGGCGAGAAGACCCGAGACATCATGTCCATCGCCCAGTAGCCGGGCGAGAAGTCCATGCGTCCGGGCCCCATCAGCCGGTCGAGGGCGCTGGGCTGAAGCGGCGATAGGGCGGCGATCTGCGAGACCCGCTCCCAGAAACGGCGCAGCATCTGCCGCGCCTCCGCACGGCCGCCGACGGTCAGGCCGTAAGCCATGACGGTGCCGTTGACGGCCCCGGCGCTGGTCCCCGTGATCGCCTCGATCTCGACCCGGTCGTCCTCCAGCAGGCGGTCCAGGACCCCCCAAGTGAAGGCACCGTGGGCGCCACCGCCCTGGAGGGCCAGGTTGATCCGCCGGACCTCGGCGCCGTGCGGCCAGGGATCTCCGCAGGGTCCGGATCGCGAGGTGTTGCGGGCGTTCTGCTCGGACATTGTCATTCCATTAAGACTCGACTAACAGCCCCATAGGTAAATTCTTTGCTATCATTACGAAACACGACTGTGGCGGTGCCGCGGGGCGAGGCGGCGCCTCCTGTGCTAAGCTAAGGCGTTCGAGGGTTAACAAGCCGCCAAAAGGCGCAAGCGGTCAAACGGTAGGGAATCGCTTCGTGAACGAGGTCCCACGCACAGCCGGCCTCACCCGGTTTCTGGGCCGTCCGGCGCAGCCCCTTCGGGTGCTGTCGATCGACGGCGGCGGGATTCGTGGCATCATTCCGGCCCTGGTCCTGGCCGACATCGAGCGGCGGGTCGGCAAGCCGGTGTCGGAGATCTTCGACCTCATCGTAGGAACCTCGATCGGCGGCCTGATCGGCCTGGCCCTGGTGACCCCCGACGCTGAGGGCAAGCCCAGGTTCTCGGCCCGCACCCTCTCCCGTCTGATCGAGAAGAACGCCGATCGGGTCTTCGAGCGCTCGCTCTGGCACAAGGTGACCGCAGTCGGAAATCTGGCCAACAGCAAGTACCCGGAAGAGGGCTTCAACCGGGTGCTGGCCGAGATGTTCGGCGAGACCAAGCTCTCGGAGGCCCTGACCAGCGTCATGGTGACCTCCTACGAGATCGAGCGGCGCATTCCTTTCTTCTTCCGCAGCCGCAACGCCCGGCTTCGGGAAGGCTACGACTTCCCCATGGCGCAGGTGGTGCGGGCGACGACGGCGGCACCGACCTACTTCGAGCCGGCCCACGTGCCCTCCGAGGACGGACACGACTACTTCGCCCTGGTCGACGGCGCGGTCTTCGCCTACAACCCGGCGCTCTGCGCCCTGATCGAGGCCCAGGAGATCGCGGAAGGCAACCGTGAGATCTTCATGGTCTCCCTCGGTGCCGGCGAGCTGACCCGGCGCCTGCCTTACGAGGAATGCCGCAACTGGGGCGCGGCGACCTGGGCCCAGCCGCTGTTCTCCCTGATGTGCGACGGCGTCGCCCATTCGGTCGACTACCAGATCCGGCATATCCTCCAGCAAGGAACCAACGGCCGACCCAACTATTTCCGTTTTCAGGTCCGGCTCGACGTCGGCAACGACGACATGGACGACATCAGCCGCTCCAACGTCCGGGTGCTGAAGCTGCTGGCCGAGGACATGATCCTCAAGAACCGCCGGACCCTGAAGGAGCTCTCGGGCTACCTCCTCGAGTGGAGCCGGGCCGCCTAGGTCGGGACGGGGTCGAGCCGAGGCCGTCCGAGACGGGTTTCGGTGCCGGCCCGAGGAGCTGGAGGTTGCTGCGCTGTCCGCAGCACGGCGTTTTTCCGTGAATCCCTACATCTGATGCGCGATCCGGATAGCCAAGCGGCCTCGTAATTGGCGAAACTTTCCCGAACGGTCCGCGCTATCCAAGTCGAAGAGGACTCATCCGGGCGGCGGGGTTAGGAGCGGCATTGGACTCTTCGGGGCTTCGGATCGTGTGGCTTTGGGCCAGGGCGGGTAGCGTTCGATGGGTTCACGGGGGAGTCCCAAGCGGTCGTCGTTTCGGCGGGCACCGGGTTGCCTGGACGCCAGGAGCGGCAAGGTCGGGCGGGCCGGGTCGCGGTCGACGTCCATAGACCAGGCTCAGCTCGCGAAGGTGGGCGACACCTCCGACGCACAAATCGTGCGGATCGATCTCTGCGCCGCGCTGACCGACCGGCAGGCCGCCCTTGAGCTGCCGAGGGATGCCGTCGAGGCCGAGGGGTTCTACCTTCTCGCCATCGACCTCGGTGGTCGAACCGAACCCGCCGCCGAGGGGCGGTCCGAGACCGCGGCTCCGGCAGCCGATCGTCTCGTTGATGGCGAGGGATCGGAGGCCGAGGGGCGTTGGATCTCTCTCAGGGTGAAACGCCGAGCGCTCGAATCCCGTCTCCAGGCCCTGACCCAGGTTCCGATCGTGGCGCCGCTCGTCTTCGAGCCGAACCTCATGCAGTCTTCGAAAGGCCGCACCCTGGTCGATGACCGGGTTCGGCGTCTCTTAAAACGCCTCAAAGTCGGCGGCGGCCTGGAGATCGTCGCAGGCCTGGAGGAAGCCCTGATGACATCCCTGCTCACTTGCTGCCGGCACAACTACAGCCTGCGCTTCGACGATCATGCTGCGGCGAGACTGCCGCGGCACGTCAAGTTGGTGGAAGACTACATCGTGAAGAACGCGGAGAAGCCGATCTCGATGAAGGACTTGGAGGGAGTCGCCGGGATCAGCGCCAGGTCGATACACCACGCCTTTCGGCGGTTCCGTGGTTATTCGCCCAAGGCCTTGCTGCAGGCGGTCCGCCTGGATCGAGCGCACCGGACCTTGCTGTCCGCAGACCCGCGCGAGCGTGTCATGACAATCGCCACGAGCTGCGGCTTCGCCCATCTCGGCCGCTTCAGCGCCGTCTACAAGAAGCGCTTCGGCGAGCTGCCGTCACAGACGCTCGGCCGCAAGTAGACCTGCCCGCTCGACTGGCCGAGAGGCACCGGGCGGCCTAGACTGCACCCGCAGCGCAGCGGGGAAGCCATGACCGATTCGGTATTGCTTCGGCGCGAGGGCGATGTCGCGACCATCGTCCTTAACCGGCCGGACAAGCGTAACGCCCTGACCTTGGAAATGTGGGAGCGCCTGGGCGCGCTGCTCGCCGAGCTCGATGCCGACGACGGCCTGCGCTGCCTGATCCTGCGCGGCGCCGGCGAGGCCGCCTTCGCCGCCGGGGCCGACATCGCCGAGTTCCCGGCGCTCCGGGCCTCGGCCGCCCAGGCCAAGGCCTATGCCGAGCGCATGGAGCCGGCCCTGCACGGCCTGAAGCATTGCCGGCACCCGAGCGTCGCCATGATCCTGGGGGCCTGCAGCGGCGGCGGCCTGGAACTGGCCGCGCTCTGCGACAT
>JASJBF010000007.1 GCA_030066685.1 Kiloniellales bacterium
AAGAAGACGTAGCGGCCGTCCGGCGTGAACTTGGGCCCGCCGTGTAGGGCGTAGCGGGTGGGGAAGCGGTGCAGCGGCTCGAAGCGGTCACCGTCCAGGATGGTCGCGTGGTGGTCGCCGGTCTCGACCACCACGAAGAGGTTCAGCGGGTCGGCTTCGAAGACCGGCTTATCGACCGAGGGACGCGCCTCCTCGAAGGTCCGACTGGCCTCGATCTCAGCGACGCCCCAGGTCGGCAGCTCGCGCAGCGGCGTGTAGATCAGCGCGACCAGCGCCTCGATCTCCGCCCCGCTCAAGGTCTCGGCGAAGCCGGGCATCTGGGTGGCGGCCCGGCCTTCGGCCACAACTTTGGCCGCCTTGGCCCGCTTCAGCCGGCGCAGGTTCTCGGGCAGCAGCGCCGGTCCGGTGCCGCCCAGGCGGTCGGCGCCGTGGCAGGACGCGCAATGCGTGGCGTAGAGCGCATCGCCCGCCTCTGCCGCCGCGGGCGGCGCGGTCCAGCCCAGCAGGGGCAGGAGGAGGCTAAGCGCGCAGGCGAGCCGCTTCATGCTTGCGTCCCCTGTAGGGTGTCACGGTCAGGCGCTCGCCGCCGTCCTCGACTCCGATCTCAGCGTCGGTCAGGTAGCAGGCCGGGTCCTCGGCCCAGGGATCGCCGGTCAGCTGCAGGGCGCGGACCCGGGTGTTGCCGCCGCAGATGTCGAAGTGGCGGCAGGCGCCGCAGCGGCCCTTGACCCGGCGCGGCCGCTGCTTGAGGCCGGCCAGGATCGGATCGGAGAGGTCGGTCCAGATCTCCGAGAAGCGCCGCGCCTTCACGTTGCCCAGGCTGTAGTGCCACCAGAAGGTGTCCGGGTGGACGTTGCCCAGGTTGTCGATGTTGGCGACGTTGACGCCCGAGGCGTTGCCGCCCCACTGGGCCAGCTTGGCACCGATGTGCTCCGCCAGCTCCGGAAAACGCCGCCGGACCCAGAACAGCAGGTAGACACCGTCGGCGTCGTTGTTGCCCGTGACGTACTCCTTGTGGCGCCCGGCGTCGGCGTCGGCCCAGGCCCGCTCGAAGAGCAGGTCCATGGCGTCGCGCGTCACCTGCCAGCGGGCGTCGTCGCCCCGGTTCTTGTTGCCGCGGCCGGCGTAGACCAGGTGCGAGAGGTAGAACTTGTCGACGCCCTCGGCCTCGGCGAGGTCGAGCAGGGCCGGCAGCTGGTGCGCGTTGTCCAGGGTCATGGTGAAGCGCAGGCCGACCTTGATGCCCCGGTCGCGGCAAAGCCGCACGGCGGCCAGGGAGTCGGCGAAGGCGCCGTCGCGGCCGCGGAAGCGGTCGTGAGTCTCGCCCAGGCCGTCGAGCGAAATGCCGACGTAGTCGTAGCCTATGTCCTGAATTCGCTCGATGTTGCTCTCGTCGATCAGGGTCCCGTTGGACGAGAGGCCGACGTAGAAGCCGAGGTCCTTGGCCCGCCGGGAGATCTCGAAGATGTCCGGACGCAGCAGCGGCTCGCCGCCGGAGAGGATCAGCACCGGGACGCGGAAGGCCTTGAGGTCATCCATCACGGCGAAGACCTCCTCGGTCGAAAGCTCGCCCGGGAAATCGACGTCGCCGGAGATCGAATAGCAGTGCTTGCACAGCAAGTTGCAGCGGCGGATCAGGTTCCAGATCACCACCGGCCCCGGCGGATTGCGCTTCGGCCCCAAGGGGGTCGGCGCCACGATCTCCTGCATGAACTGGCTGAGCCGGAACATCTTTTTCTCCTCAGGCCGCGATCCGCAGGCCGGTCTTCTTCAGGATCCGGGTGCTGTAGAGCACTTCGTGGGCCGACGCGGCCGGGCCGAGCAGAGCCGAGATGCGCGCCACCTTGTCCTCGACCTCCTCGCGGCTGCGGCCGTGGACCATGGCGAAGAGGTTGTAGGGCCAGAGCGGCAGGTGCCGCGGCCGGCGGTAGCAGTGGCTGACGAAATCCAGGGCCCCGACCTGTGGACCCAGCTCTGCGACCCGGGCATCCTCGACGTCCCAGACGCTCATGCCGTTCGCGGTCCAGCCCAGGGCATAGTGGTTGGGCACCGCGCCGATCCGGCGCACCACGCCCCGCGCCTGCATCCGGCGCAGGCGGTCCATCACCTTCTCCGCCGAGACGCCCAGGGCCTCGGCCAGGGCGTGGTAGGGGCGCGGCACCAGCGGCAGGCCGCCTTGCGTGGCGGCGATGATCCGGCGGTCCAGGTCGTCGAGCACGGCTAAACCTCCACCTTGAGACCGATGAAGAACTCGTCGAGCTTGGGCATGCTGTAGACGCTCAGGCCGGTCTCGGCCTCGATCGCTTTCGCGACCTCTTCGATGCGCTCCGGATGCTCGCTAGCCAGGACGAACCACATGTTGAGGGCGTGGTCGCGGGCATAGTTGTGGGCGACCTCGGGATGGGCGTTGACCTGTTCAGCGACGGTGTCGAAGCGCGCCGCGGGCACGGCCATGCCGCAGAGGCAGACCGCGCCGCCCAGGCGCTCGGCATTGAACAGGGGTGCGAAGCGGCTCAACGCGCCGGTCTCGACCAGCCGGCCGAGGCGCGCGATCAGCTCCTCCTCCTCGATCCCGAGTGCCGCCGCCGCCTCGGCATAGGGCCGCTCGCAGACGGGGAAGCCGCCTTGCAGGCCATTGACGATCCGCCGGTCCAGGGAGTCGAGCGCTACGCTCATGCCGCCGCCTCCTTGGCCGCGCCGGAGAAGCGGGCGCCGCGCTGCTTGAAGCAGCGGCGGCTGAAAAGCACGGCCTGCGGCAGCGCTCGTGTCCCCGCGGTGTCGTTCAGTTGGCCGATCTGGCCTTCGACCGTGATCCGGTCCCGGCCGTGGATCATGCAGAAGAGGTTGTAAGGCCAGCGCGGCCGGCGCCGCGGCCGGCGGTAGCAGAGCGTGACGAAGGGCTGGCCGGCGAAGACGGCCGCGACCCGGTCGACATCTTCGTCCGCGACGTCCCAGACCGCCATGGCGTTGGCCCGGTAGCCGAGGCTGCGGTGCCGGACCACCAGGCCGAAGCGGGAGATGACGCCGCCGGCGCAGAGCCGGCGCAGGCGGTCGATCACCTCGGCCTCGCTCCATTCGAGACGGTGGGCCACGGCGGCGAAAGGACGCGGCACTAGGGGCAGGCCATCCTCAATGGCCGAGAGCAACCGCCGGTCCGCGGCGTCGGGTACGAACGCCGGCGCCGCGCTGCCAGCCTTGCCCCGGCGTGGGGACTCGCCGCCGCTGTCCAGGCCAAAACCCAGGTCGATGTGGTAGGCCCGCTCCAGGGGCAGGTCGAGCACCTCGAGGCCGCTGTCCCGGGCGATGCGCGCCAGGGCCGCCGTCACCGCCGCGCGGTCGGGCGCGGCGACGACGAACCAGAGATTGATCTCGTGCTCGCGCTCGTAGTTGTGGTTGACCGCGGGCTCGGCGTCGACCCGCGCGGCCACCGCCTCCAGGCGCGCCGGCGGCACGGCCATGGCGGCCAGGGTGCTGGCGCCGGCCGTGTTGGGCCGCACCACGGCGCCGACCCGCGAGATCAGGCCCCGCCGTCGGAAGTCGGCGAGCCGCTCCAGCACGGCCGCTTCGTCGGTGTCGTGTGCCGTCGCCAGGACCGCAAAGGGCCGCGGCTCCAGCGGGAAGTCCCGCTGCCAGCGGTCGAGCAGCGCCAGTTCGAGCGGAGTCAACGTCTCGATCATAGGCCCAACCGCGTCGCGCGAGCGGTGAAGAAGATGCCGCTCGGCTTGGCCACCGGCAGCTCCGCCAGCTTCTCGAAGCTGCGGGTGTCGTAGACCTCGACCTTGTCGGCGTCGCGGACCGAGATCCAGACCTCGTGGCCGCGCGGCGTGAACTCCAGGTGCAGGACGGCCGGGCCCGGCTCGAAGGCGTGGATCACCTCCAGGCTCGGCACGTCGACGACCTGCACGGTGTCGTTCCGGGGATGGGCGAAGTTGACCCAGACCTGGCGGCCGTCGGGCCGGGCCACCGCGAAGATCGGCTGGCCGTGAACCGGGATCCGGCCGAGCTCGCGGAAGCTCCCGGCGTCGACCGCCAGCAGCTCGTGGCGTCCGACCGCCGGCAGGATGAAGCGGTCGCCGGCCCGCGCCCAGCCTTCCAGGTGCGGCATCTTGTAGACCGGAAGCTTCTCCTCGCCCCGGCCATAGCCGTCGAGGATCCGCTCGACCTTCGGCGGCGCCGCCCAGAGGTCCAGATGCGCCAGGCCATCCTCGCCGAAGAGACCGGCAATATAGTGCCGGCCGTCGCCGGTGATCAGGGCGTCGTAGGGCAGCTCGCCGATGTCCTTGTATTTCGTGACCCGGGGCGTCGCCCCGCCGGAGAAGTCGGCGACCCAGATCTCGCCGCCATCGTAGAGCGTGAAGACGAAGCGCCGGCCCGGCGCGTCGACCAGGCCCACGGTCTTGGAGCGGGCGCCGCCCGTCCCTTGGCCTGTGGCGCCGTAGTCGGCCGGGATGTCGGCGACCGGCTCCAGGGTCGTGGCGTCGAAGACCCGGACGCCGCCGGGCTCGTAGTTGGAGACCGCGACCAGCCGGCCGTCGTCGGAGATCGCCCCGCCGATCGAGTTGCCGGCCTGGACGATGCGCTTGGCGATGCGCCGGGTCAGCAGGTCGATCTTGGTCAGGCCGCCGTCGCGGCCGAAGACGAAGGCATAGCGCTGGTCGGGGGAGAAGACCGCCGAGGCGTGCGAGAGGTCGCCCAGGCCCTCGACCCGGCCGAGCACCCGCCGCGCGCTGGTATCGACGATCTGCACCGAGCCGCCAGCGCGCTCGACCACGATGCCGAGGTCGCCGGTCCCGCGCAGCTCCTCCGCACCGAGGCCGCCCAGCGGTGCCGACGCCAGGAGAAAGACGGAAATCAGGGTCGCGACCCGCATCATTCGATGGTTCCTCGCTTCAGGGCCCGGGCGATCCAGAGGGCTTCCGCCTCGCTGAGCTGGCCGCGCCAGGGCGGCATCGGCGTGCCGGGAATCCCGTCGAGGATGACCTCGGCCAGGGCTTCGGCCTCGGCCCCGGCCAGGGCCTCCGGCAGCAGCGGGCGGCCGAGCCCGCCCTTCAGGGTCATGCCGTGGCAGGAGCCGCAATCCTGCCGCACCAGATAGGACAGGGCCGCCTGCCGCTCGGGCGTAGGCTTTCCGGCCGTGCCGGCGGCGACGCCCCAGGCGGCGAGCGCGACGGCGCTAAGCGCCGGAAGCCACGCGAGGCTCTTCGCCATCTTCCGCCTCTCCCAAGGTGGCGCCCAGAGCCGCCACCTTGCCGATGATGAACAGGACCGGACCCTCGAAGTCCGCCGCCCGCACCGCGGCCGGCAGGGCCGCCAGGCTGGTCAGCAACCGGCGTTCCCGAGGGGTCGTCCCGTTGTTGACCGCAAGCGCCGGGGTCTCGGCCGGCAGGCCCCGCGCCATGAGCTCTTCGGCGATCTGTTCGATGTGCGCGCGGCCCATGTAGACGACGAGGGTCGTCTCGGGATCTGCCAGACCGTCCCAGTCGAGCTCGAGGTCCTGGTCCTCGCGGCAGTGTCCCGTCAGGTAGCGCACGCCGGTCGCGAGGCCGCGGTGTGTCAAGGGCACCCCGGCCCGGGCCGCGCAACCTTGGGCTGAGGTGATTCCGGGAATGACCTCGCAGGCGACGCCGCGCTGCGAAAGGGCCGCCGCCTCCTCGCTGCCGCGCCCGAAGACGAAGGGGTCGCCGCCCTTGAGCCGGACCACGCGACGGCCGCTTTCCGCGAGGCGGATCAGCAGGGCGTTGATCTCGCCCTGCGGCACCGGATGGTGCCCCGGTTGCTTGCCGACGTAGATCCTGGCCGCCCCGGCCGGCGCCAGCGCCAGGATCTCGTCGGAGACCAGCCGGTCGTAGACGACGACCTCGGCGCCTTCCAGGCAACGCAGCGCCTTGACGGTCAGAAGCTCCGGATCGCCCGGCCCGGCGCCGACCAAAAAGACCCGTCCAACATCCTGCATCAGTGCCTCCCTTGGAAGCCTGGAAGCGGTACGGGCGGCCGGTCGAGACCCGCCGCCCGTGGACACCACAGCACGCTCAGTAGACGTCCTTGCGCGTGTTGTAGACGTTGAACTTCCCGGTCGGCGTCTTGAGCCGCGGGTCCTTGATGACATGCTTCATCTTCAGGGTCTTGTCGTCCACGACCACGATGGCCGATTCCTGGTCCACCGCGTTCCAGACCGAGAACCAGATCTCGTCGCCGGCCTGGTTGAACTCGCCCTGGACCACCCGGCGCACGCCTTCGCTGATGCCCGACCATTCGCCGATTGGCAGTACGGTGTACTCCGGCTCCTCCTTGGTCAGGTCGGCGATCTTGAAGACCGCGACCGAAGAGGCGATCTCGGCCTCGGGATTGAGCGGCGTGTCGACGTAGAGGTGCTTGGACTCCGGATGGGTCTTGACGAAGAGCGATCCGCCGCCCTGTCCCTCGAGAGTCTGCACCACCTTCCAGGCGTGCTCCTTGTTCTTCTCCGGATCGGTGCCGATCAGGGAGATGGTCTCGTCGCCCAGGTGGCTGGTCACCCAGACCGGCCCGAAGGTCGGGTGCACGATGTTGGCGCCGCGGCCCGGGTGCGGCTTGATGCCGCCGGACTCGATCACATCCACCAGGCGGCCTTCCTTGGTGTCGACGATGGCGACCTTGTCTCGGGCATTGGCCGCGACCAGGAAGTAGCGGCCGGTGGAGTCGAAGCCACCGTCGTGCAGAAAGCGCTCGGCCTCGATCGCCGTGACCTTCAGGTTCTTGATGTCCTGATAGTCGACCAGCAGGATCTGCCCGGTTTCCTTGACGTTGACGATGAACTCGGGCCGGTAGTGCGAGGCGACGATGGCCGCGACCCGCGGCTCCGGATGGTACTCCTGCGTGTCATAGACCATGCCCCGGGTGGACATGATCTTGAGTGGCTCAAGGGTGGCGCCGTCCATGATCACGTACTGCGGTGGCCAGTAGGACCCGGCGATGGCGTACTTGTCCTCCCAGCCCTCCATCTTGGAAGTTTCGACCGAGCGCGCCTCCGAGCCGATCTTGAGCTCGGCCACCGTCTGGGGCTCCTCCATCCAGAGGTCGATCAGATTGACCTTGGCATCGCGGCCGATGACGAAAAGGTAGCGGCCGGAAGCCGAGAGCCGGGAGATGTGGACCGCGTAGCCGGTCGGGATCACCGCCACGATCTCCTTGGAGTCGCCCGTGATCAGAGCAACTTCGCCGGTGTCGCGCAGCGTCACCGAGAACAGGTTCTCGATGTCGTAGTCGTTCATCTTCTTGGTCGGCCGCTCCTCGACCGGGATGAGGACCTTCCAGGTCTCCTTCATCTCGGCCATGCCGAACTCCGGCGGCGCCGTCGGCTCGTTCAGCAGATAACGAGCCATGAGATCGATGTCTTTCTCGTTGAGGTCGCCCGAGGTGCCCCAGTTCGGCATCCCGCCCGGAGAACCGTAGGTGATGAAATCTCGGAGGTAGTCGTAGCCGTTCTCACGCGTGAGGTCGGTGGTCAGGGCCGTGCCGGTCGCGCCCTTGCGCAGCACACCGTGGCAGCCAGCGCAGCGCTCGAAGTAGATCTGGTTGGCGCGGTTGAACTCTTCCTGAGTCATCGAAGGCACGCCTTCCTTGGCGCCGGGCGCTTCCAGCTCGCCTTCCTTCAGGACGTCCAGGCTCGGCTCGTATTTGCCGCCTGGTGTGGTCTTGTGCTTTTCGACATCGGCGGGCTTTGGCGACTGCGCTGCGGCCGGAAGCGTCAGGCCGAGCGACAGGACGATGGATAACGCGAGCGACGGCAGGAGCGCCGCCTTCGGCTGGGCAGTGCAAAAAGTCATGGTCTCTCTCCCAGGACACATGGAGCAGCGTCAAGATGCAGCGCCGCACGATGCTTCGCCTTGACTTCGATCAATTATGGCTGCGGTATGGCAGTTGATCTTGGTCAAGGCCCGTCCCCTGGGCCGGTCTAGTGTCGATAAATGCCGCTTTCCTCGCTCTTGTCGCGCCTGGCCGCAGCCGTTCTCGCGGCGCTGCTGCTGCCGTCTTGGGCGCGCGCCGATACCGGCCTCGCCGCCGATCTCTTCGCGGTGCCGGAGCCTTCGCTCAGCCTGAGCGCCTTCGAAGGAAATCCGCCCGCCGCCGAGGTGAGCCGCGACGGCCGGCTACTCGGCTACCTGGTCTCGAGCCAGGCGGCGATCGCCTCGGTCGGCTACTCGGGCAAGCCGGTCGACGTCTGGCTGGCGATCGACCTGGAGGCCCGGGTCGCCGGCGCACGGCTGGTCGCTCATCAGGAGCCAATCCTGGTCATCGGCGTCACCCCGGAGGACCTGGAGTCCTACGTCGCCGGCTTCGCAGGTCTGGACCTCGCAACGGGCAGGCTCACGACCGAAACGGAGGACCCCTCCCTGCCCGAGGTCGTGGCCGGGGCGACGGTTTCCAGTGCCGTGATCAAGGACGCGATCCTGCGCAGCGGCCGGGCCGTCGCCGCGGCCCGCGGACTGCTCGGCGGTGCCGGCGCCGGACCGCAGCTCGACCGCGGCAGCTTCGCTCCCGCGACCTGGGGCGAACTGATAGAGCGCGGCGCGCTGGTCCGGCGCGACGTCGCCCGCGGCGAGGCCGCAGCGGTCCTCGGCGAGACTCCGCCGAGCGGCGCCGAGGCCGAGCAGACCTTTATCACGCTGCTCGCCGGCCTGGCGACGACGCCGAGCGTCGGCCAGAACCTGCTCGGCCGGCGGAGCTACGAGTCGCTGCTCGCCGAGATGGGCGCCGAGGACAACCTGCTTCTGATCGCGGCAGAGGGGCTCTACTCCTTCAAGGGCACCGGCTACCGCCGCAGCGGCGTCTTCGAGCGCATCGAACTGCGCCAGGACGCCCGCACGATCAAGTTGACCCGCGACTCCTACAGCAACGTCGAGGAGCTCCGTGCCGCGGGCGCCCCGGCATTGCGCGAAATCGGCGTCTTCGAGCTGCCGGCGGCCAGCGGCTTCGACCCGGCTCGGCCCTGGGAGCTGGTGCTCCTGGTGAGCCGGGAAGGCGCCTCTGGCGGGTTGGTCACGGGAACCTTCCCTCTGCGCTATCGGCCGCCGGCCTGGCTTTTCCTCGGCGGCATCGAGGAGGCCGAGGCCGTCCCGCCGCAACCCACCTTGTGGCAGGAGATCTGGCGGGAGCGCGCTTTCGAGGTCGCCGCACTGACGCTGCTGCTGCTGGCCCTGGCGTCGATCCTGGTGTTCCAGGACTCCCTCGCGCGGCGCTACCGGGTTTATCGCAGAGTGCGCATCGCCTTCCTCGTCGTCACGCTGGTTTGGCTCGGCTGGATCGCGGGGGCGCAGCTCTCCGTGGTCAATGTCCTGACCTTCGTCCAGGCGCTCTTGACCGGCTTCCAGTGGGAGCTCTTCCTGCTCGACCCGCTGATCTTCCTACTCTGGGGCTTCGTCGCCATCGGCCTTCTGTTCTGGGGCCGCGGCGTCTTCTGCGGCTGGCTCTGTCCCTTCGGTGCCCTGCAGGAGCTGCTGAACATGGCGGCGCAGCGGCTGCGCATCCCGCAGCTTTCGATCCCCTTCGCCCTGCACGAGCGGCTCTGGCCGATCAAGTACATTCTCTTCCTGGGGCTCTTCGCAATCTCCCTGCATTCAGTGACCCTGGCCTTCCGCTTCGCCGAGGTCGAGCCCTTCAAGACGGCCATCACGCTCAAGTTCCTGCGCGATTGGCCCTATTTGCTCTACGCCCTGGGGCTGCTCGTCGCAGGGCTTTTCGTGCAGCGATTCTTCTGCCGCTATCTCTGTCCCCTGGGGGCCGCGCTGGCGATCCCCGCCCGCCTGCGCATGTTCGAATGGCTGAAGCGCAAGGTCCAGTGCGGCCGGGAATGCCGGATCTGCGCCAGCCGCTGCCCGGTGCAGGCCATCCACCCGCTGGGCCAGATCAACCCCAACGAATGCATCCACTGCCTGAACTGCCAGACGCTCTACTACGACGCGACGACCTGTCCCCCGCTGGTGGCGCGGGCGCAGCGCCGCGCGCGGGCGAGCCAGGCCGCCGCCGCGGCCGGAGGAACCGACCAGGGGCGCCAACTCAGCGGAAATTGATCTCGATCAATGAGAATGCTGGCGCTTCCGGCATAATGGTGAGACTGCCAAGAACCAACAAGAAGACACGAGCCGGGAGTTCGTCATGTACGGCAAGCCCGCGGTGGCTGAGATCGCCCGAGAGACCCTGATACTCAAGAGCCTCCCGAAGGATCTGGCGGAAGAGCTTCTGCAGACCGCCGTGACCAGGCACTTCGACCGGGGCGAGACGATCTTCCTCCAGGGCGACGCGGCCGACTACATCTTCATCGTAATCGAAGGCTGGGTGAAGCTCTTCCGCATGACCCCGAACGGGACCGAGGCCGTGGTCGGCGTCTTCACCCAGGGCCGCAGCTTCGCCGAGGCCGCGGTCTTCTCGGGCGTGCCCTATCCGGTCACCGCGGAGGCGGTGACAAGCTGTCAGCTGCTGTCGGTTCCGTCGCAGGCCATCCTGTCGCGCATGCGGAACCGGCCGGAGCTCTGCCTGGCGGTGCTGGCGGCCTCCTTCATGCACCTGCACGGCCTTGTCAGCCAGATCGAGCAGCTGAAGGCACACACCGGCGCCCAGCGCCTGGCCGAGTTCCTGGTCGACCTCTGCCCGGTCGAGACCGGCGCCTGCACCATCACCCTGCCCTACGACAAGTCCTTGATCGCGGGGCGCCTGGGCATGAAGCCGGAGAGCCTGTCGCGGTCCTTCGCCAGGCTGCGGGAACAGGGCGTGAGCGTCTCTCACAATCAAGCCGCGATCCGCGACGTGGAAGCGCTGCGCAACTACGTCGAGGAGGACCGGGCCCTCGCCTGGAGCCGCGCCCAGTAGCGCTATCCCAACATCCGATGCAGGCGCGCGTCCTTGGTCTTGAAATGCTGGGTGAACCAGCTCTGCAGGTGCTCTGACAGGACCTCGTCGTAGTCGGCGTAGGCACCGCGCGCTTGATTGTCCATGATGTCTCGGATGCCGTCGAGCAGCGCCTCGTGGTCCGCCTTGTGCTCAGCGTACTGGTCGTAGCCGCGTTCGCGCATGATCTTTTCCTCCAGGGCGAAGTGCGCAGAGATCTGGGCGTGGATCTGGCCAAGGAAATCCGCGACCGCTTCTTCGTCCGCCCCGCCCTGGAGCCGACCGTGGAGATCGTTCAACAAGGCGATCAGGGCTTCGTGCTCGTGATCGACCGAGGCGATCCCGGTGCGGAACTCGTCGCGCCATTCGACCAGGGTCATCGCCGGCCTCCGTCCGCGGACGGATCGGCGTCGGCCAGCCTCCGCGGCTCCGGGCCTGCCGCCGCCTCGGTGAAAAGAAAGCCGCCCGCCTCGGCCCGGAACTCGATGACCAGGCGCCGGCGCGGCGCGATGTCGACGGTCTCCTCGCGGCTGTAGTCGAAGCCCTCTGCGCGGTCGCTGTCGCGCAGGCGGGCGACCAGGCTGTGCCGGCCGCTGGGCACGACGAAGTTCGCGTAGAGCTGGGAGGGTCCGTCGCCGAAGAGTCCGCTCGGCGGGACCGCCTCGCCGACCAGCAGCGCGCCGTCGAGCTCGATCTCGACCACGACCGCTTGGCGGCCGCGATCCTCGCAGATCATCGGCTTGCGCTGCGACGGCGGCAGCGCGGCGATCTCCTCGGCGGTCAGGCGCCGGCACGCGCCAAGACGCTCGCCGCTGTGGGCGATGTTCAAGGTCAGCTGGCCCTGGTCTTCGGGAAAACGCTCGTAAACCGGGCTGTCGGCAAAGAACCCGAGCAGCACCGCGATCAGGCCATAGACCAGCGCCTGGCCGAGGTATCGCAGCAGCCTAGGCATCGATCTTCTCGCCCTGGCGTCCGGCATTCGGCCCGAGCGGCGGGCCGGAAGGCGGCCCGGGACTCGGCTTTGCCGGCGCCGGCAGGTCGGCCAGCGCGGCCTGGAAGTCCTCGATCGCGCGCTCCAGGCGACGGCGGTCGCCGCTGCCGGCCCAGCAGACCGAGAGGCGCTCGCGCGGGACCCGGCGGCGCAGGTAGGGGTCGCGGGTGCCGGCCAGACGCGCCGCCATCCACTCGATGCCGAAACGGTTGTGACACTCGCCGTCGCGACAGCCGGTGATGACGACTCCGCCGGCGAGATCCCGGCTCAGCACGTAGTCGATGAAGGAGGGCGGCAGAGCCGCCGTGCAGGGCAGCGAGACCGCCGCAATCTCGGCCCGCCGGAGCCGCTCCACCGCGACGGCGTGGTCGCAGCCGAAGACCAGGACCAGGCGCTGCCCCGAAGTCGACGCCGCGGCGGCCTCGACCCGGTCGCGCAGGGCGCGCAGGCTGCGCTGCGGCAGGTCGATGCCCGGGACCAGAGCGCTGGCCCGACGGAAGGGCGTGCTGGTCGGGCAGGCGCCAGCGCAGATGCCGCAGGCGACGCAGAGATCGGCGTCGACGACGGCCTCCTGCTCGAACGGCAGGCCGTCGCTGCGCGGCCGCATCTGTATGGCGTTATAGGGACAGTCATCGGCGCAGCGCGCGCAGCCGTTGCAGTTCGCCAGGTCGACCACGGCCGCGACTTCGGCCGTGCGGCGCAGCGGCGGCAGCCAGGGCAGCATCACCAGCATCAGCCCCAGGACCCCGAGAAAGACCCAGACCGCACCCTTGGAGAAGATGTCCATCAGGGGATAGGCGACCAGGTAGTACCAATCGAGCTTGAGCACCGAGGGCACCGTCGACAGGTCCGCGGGGCCGTGGCTCACCGCCGGCTTCACGAAGGCGAGCGCCAGCAGCATGACGAAGGTGCCGATGGCGAGGCCGCGCCCCGGATTGATCTGCGGCTTGGTGACCCTCTGCAGATGGATCCAGAGGACCAGGAGCAGAAGCAGCGGAACCACGATGTGGATGAAGGTCATCAGGGTGAAGAAACGGTCGTCCAGCGAGGCCGGCGTCAGGAAATTGCGCGCGATCGGCTCGCCGAAGATCGCCAGCCAGTCCAGCCATTCGGTGGTGGCGATGGCGATGTACTGGGCGAGCTGGTCCCAGACCAGCCAGTAGCCCGAGATCCCGGCGATGAAGACCAGCGCGAGGACCGGCACCCCGGTCACCCAGGTGAACCAGCGGGGACCGCGATAGCGGCCGAGGGCGAACTCCCGCAGCATGTGAACGACCATCATCAGCACCATGCCGTCAGAGGCGTAGCGGTGCAGGCTGCGCATCACGCCGCCAAGGTACCACTGCTCGCTGGTGAGGTAGGCGATGGAGTCGTAGGCCTCTGTGGTGCCGGTGTCGAAGAAGATGTAGAGGTAGATGCCGCTGACCGCGACCACCCAGAAATAGAAAAAGCCGAGGGCGCCGAGCTGATAGAGCGGGTTCCACCGTGGACCGAAGAGGCCGTCCAGCCAGCCTTCGACGGTCTGGAAGCCCGCCCTCATCCAGCCCTGAAGGAAGCTCAAGACCGGGACTCCGGGAGGCCGGAGGGGGTCGTTGACCGGCTGCGCCACCAGGCACGCAGCAGCAGGACCGCCATGCCGAGCAGGCTGGCGGCCCCGACGGTGAAGGCAATGAAGATGGAATAGTCGAAGCGGTAGCGCTGGCTGTTCGGGTCGTAGTAGGTGCAGAACAGGCGGATCCGGTTCACCAAGTTGGTGACCGCGCCGGCCTCGGCCCGCCGCCCGAAGACCAGCTCCATCAGCGGCTCCACCAGCGCCGGGGCCTTGAAGGTCGCGCCGTAGACCTGCCGGTAGATGCGGCCCTCGGCATCGATGATCGTGGTCTGCGCCAGGTGATCGAAGCCGCGCGGCGAGGGGAAGTAGATGAAGCCCAGGTTCTCGACCAGGCGCTCGAGGGTTTCGGCGTCGCCGCTGAGGAAGGCCCAGTTCGCCAGGTCCACGCCCTGGCCGTGCGCGAAGGCGCGCATCCGCGCCGGCGTGTCGCCGCGGGTGTCGAAGCCGATGGTCACCACCGAGAAGCTGTCTGCGCCGAGGCTGTCCCGCGCCACCGCCACCGCGTCCTGCAGGGTCTGGACGACGATCGGGCAGGACTCGGCGCAGGCGGTGAAGACCAGGTTCACGACCAGGGGCTTGCCCCGATAGGCGGCCAGCTGGACCGGCCGGCGCCGGGTGTCGAGGAAGTCGTAGTCGCCCAGGTCGCGACCGATGGCCGCTTGGCTGTAGGCGATCGCCGCCTCCGGGTCGAAGGCGACGGCGGGATCCGGCGCCGCCTCGGCCGGGCCCGCGAGGATCCAGAGCGAAGCCAGGGCGCACACGCGGGCTTGCCTGGCCAGAGCGTGCATGGCCCGGGCGCGCATGGCCGGCCCTATCCCAGGATCAGGCGATCGGCGATCGCGGCGAAGAGCAGGAGGCCGAGCTGGACCAGCGAGGCGAAGAAGTTGGCCATCGCCGCCCTGGGGCCGGGGTCCAAGACCAGCTGCACCGACTTCTGAACGAAGTAGGCGCCGCCAGCGGCCGCGCCCAGAAGGTAGATCCAGCCCATGCCGAGCGCGGCCGGCAGCAGCGACAGGATGACCAGGGCCAGGGTATGGCCGAGGATGACCCAGGCCGCCAGGGCGTCGCCGACCACCACCGGCAGCATGGGCACGCCGGCTGCGGCGTAGTCCTTGTGCAGGGCGGTGGCCAGGCTCCAGAAGTGCGGCGGGGTCCAAAGGAAGAGAACCACGGCCAGCACGATCGGCGCGGCCGAAAGGCTCGGGTCTACGGCCGAGGCCCCGGCCAGGACCGCGAAGCTGCCGGCCAGCCCGCCGAAGACGATGTTCGTCCAGGTCCGGTTCTTGAGCCAGATGGTGTAGACCACGCCGTAGGTGAAGGCGCCGAGGAAGACGTGGATCGCGACCGCCGCGTTGAAAGCCCAGGCCGCCATGGCCACGGCGAGGACCAGGATGCCGAGGATCGCGACCAGCCAGAGCGGGCCGGGCTTCAAGGCGCCGGTCACGAAGGGGCGCCGGCGGGTCCGTGCCATGCGGGCGTCGAGATCGCGCTCGACGTACTGGTTGAAGGCGCCGGCGCTCGCCGCCGACATCAGGACGGCCAGGGCCAGGACCGCGACCTTCCAGCCCTCGACCGCCGGCCCCGGGGTGACCGCCAGGCCGCCGAGCGCGCAGAGCATGATCGCCAGGCCGATGCGGAGCTTGAAGACCGACCAGAGCTGCCCGATGGTGTCTGCCATTCACCCGTCTCCAGATCGCCGGCGGCTCAGCTCAGCGGCCAGACCTCTGACAGGAACTTCCAGTTGATGAAGTAGTAGAGAACGAAGGCCAGGAAGAAGACCGAGACCAGGACGATGGTGCCGGGCAGCTTCAGGGTGCCCTCGCTGCCGTAGGTCGAGACCGCGCCGCCGGGGGCGACGATGGGATTTGCCTTGATCGCGGCCTCGTCGCGAACCTTGCCGAAGAGGATCGAGCCGACCACGACGATCACGTACATGGCGCCGCCGACGGTTGCCAGGACGGCGAAGATGCCGTTCAGCCCCATCATCAGGAAGGCCGTGCCCGGATAGTCGAAGGTGAAGATCGAGTCGCCGAAGGTGATGTCCCAGTGCCGGCGCGACACGCCCAGGGTCCCAGCGCCCATCATGAAGAGCGAAATGCCCGCGACCCCGATGCCGAAGACGTAGGGCTGCCACCTGGCGAGCGCGGGCATGATCAGCTCGCGCCGGAAGATCAGCGGCACCACCAGATATGTAATCGCCATGAAGGCCAGGGTCGTGCCCGCGACCACTGTGGCGTGGAAGTGCCCGGGCACGTATAGCGTGTTGTGCATCAGGAGGTTGATCTGCTCGGTGCCGAGCACGACGCCCGAGATGCCGCCCAGGAAGCCGAACAAGACCAGCGAGATGAACAGGCCCGAGAAGGCCGGGTTGCCCCAGGGCGCCTGGCGCAGCCAGCCGAAGACGCCCTTGTTGAAGCCGCGCCGGCGCTGCGCCGCCTCGATCGCGCCGGGCAGGCTCATGCCGTGGATCATGCTGCCCAGCACCGCGAGATAGAGCGCGTAGCTGGTGTTGAAGACCTTCCATTCCGAGCTCAGGCCCGGCTCGGCCAGCATGTGGTGGGCGCAGGCCAGCTGCAGGAAAAGGATGTAGAGCAGGAAAGCCGTGCGGCTGACCTTCTCCGACAGCGGCTTGGCGCCGAGCACCAGGGCCGCGATGGCGTACCACACGGCGACGTGGGCCGAGACGTTGATCTGCTGCGAAGAGTGGCCCATGCCCCACCAGACCAGCTTGTACATCACCGAGTCGATGTGGGTGATGTAGCCGACCGACCAGAGAAAGGTCGGGATCAGGATGATCGCGCCCGAGGCGATGGTGAAGACCGCAATGATCGCCGCCGTGATTGCCCCAAAGGTGACCAGCGGCACCGAGCCCTCGTAGGTCTTCTCCTCCTTGGCGATGACCAGGGTGCCGAAGAAGACCATGCAGCCGAGCAGGGCTCCGACCGCGAAGAGGATCAGGCCGAGGTAGAAGTGCGGCGCCGCCTGCATCGGCACGTAGGAGGTGAACATGACGCTGGATTCGCCCTGCAGCACGGCGACCGTCGCCAGCAGGGAGCCGGCGATCATCAGCAGGAAGCCGAGCCAGGCGAAGCGCGGCGCGGCCAGGCGGCAGTTGAGCAGGACCGCCGAGGCGAAGTAGAGGATCGCGATCTCGAAGAAGATGATCCAGAACAGCAGGACCGCCGCGCCGTGCGCGGTCAGGATCGCGTAGAACCACTCGGCCGGCAGGATGTGCACCGCCGGCCAGCGGGTCAGGGCCACCAGCAGTCCGAAGAGCCCGCCGACCGCGAGGAAGACGACGGCAGCTACGGCGTTGGCCTTGATCAGGGTTTCCGCCTTGGCATAGACGTGCAAGCCGGTGTCGCCACAGATCCGGTATTTCTCCTCTGGCCGTGCCAGAGCCCCATCCATTACGCCTGCGGTCATGACTGCCTCTATTGCTTATCGACGACGCGGATCTTGCCGACCATGGTGTGATGGCCGACGCCGCAGAACTCGTTGCACACGACGAAGAAGTCCCCCGCCTCGTTCGGCGTGATGGTCAGCACCATCTCGTAGTCCGGATGGACCTGGAGGTTGATGTTGGTCGGCTGCAGGGAGAAGCCGTGCTGCCAGTCCATCGAGGAGAGGTGCAGGCGGTAGCTCTGATCCTTCTCGAGCTCGAGGACCGGCCACCACTCCCAAAGCCGGGAGATCATGTAGACGTCGCTGCCCGGCGGTGGATGGACCACGGGCACGCCGGTGTCGCCCTCCTCGCCGACCTGGTACCGCTCGACCATCGCCTCGGTCTTCTCGGCGAAGGCGTCGGGCGTGATCCGGTAGGCCTCGTTGGAGAGGTTCTGCTCGCCCTCCAGGTGCCAGTAGATCATCGCGAAGAACATCACCAGGCCCCAGAGGAAGGCGATGGAGATCCAGATGATCTCCATGCGGTGCAGGGGCTCGGACCACCAGTTGCCCTTGACAGGTTGAATCGCCATGGCTGTCCGCTCCCGCTATTCCGCGATGGGAATCTGGATCACTTCCATGATTCCCCAGATCAGATAGAAGACCGTCGGCATCACGACGCCGAGGAACAGCAAGAGGAAGGGGTTGTCCAAGAGGCGCTGCATGGCCGGAACGCGGCCGCTTGGCGCCGCGCCCTCCGCCTCTGGCTGGGTCTGACCGGAGTCCGAATCTGATGTCGACATGAGCGTTCCCCTTGAGGCGAGCGTTTCGCGCGGCCGGAGGTCTTTACAGGCCGCCTCCGACTCCATCGTGCCCAATAGTGTTCGACGCCCTGCGCGCGTCCTTGACTTTCATCAAGGTCCGCAGGCGCTGCGGATCCGGCTATCCGCCTGCGAGAGTCCGGATCACGGAGAAGCTGACCAGCAGGGACACCAGCAGGATGGCGAAGAAGACCACGCTGCGCTGCTCGAAGCGCCGCCCCGCCATGGTCTCCAGGCGCCGCAGCGTCCAGTCGGAGAAGAAGTAGAGCACCACCGCGACGGCAGCGAGGGCGAGCAGCTCCATCTCCGCGGGCCTCGATCAGCCCCCGGCGTTCTCCGCCGCCGAAACGGTTTCGCCACCATCCGAGGTCTGCGGGTCGAGGAAGCCGCCGAGCTTGGCCGCCAGGATCTCCGGGCTCTCGTCGTGCTTCAGATAGGTCAAGGTCCGGCCATCGGGACCGATCAGGTAGATGTAGGCGCTGTGATCGACCAGGTAGTCCGCCTCGTCCGTGCCCACCTTGGCGTAGTAGACCCGGTAGTCCCGCGCCACCTTGCGGATCTGCTCGGGACTGCCGGTCAATCCGACGAGCCGGGGATGGAAGGCCGCGACGTAGTCGGCAAGGACTTCGGGCGTGTCGCGCTCGGGATCGATGGTCACGAAGAGCGGCTGCAGCGCCGCCGCCCGCTCCCCCAGGAGGTCGAGGGCCGAGGCCAGCGACGCCAAGGTGGTCGGGCAGACGTCGGGACAGAAGGTGTAGCCGAAGACCAGCACGAGGTGTTTGCCGGGGAAAGCCGTCTCGCTGCTGGGCTGGCCCTGATGGTCAATGAGCGAAAAGCCGCCGCCCGGAATCACCGCCTGGGCCGGGGCGACGGAGGCGACCTCGGGGGCGGACCGGTCCCGACCCGCCGTCAGCCACAGCCATTCGCCCAGGAGAACGGCGCCGATCAGCAACGTGACGAAGAGAACCCGCTTGAATCTCATTGGCCTCGGCCTCCAAGGGTGACCCGTCCTTGCGACAGGGCTACGTCGGTCCGGGCCGGCGGGCCTTGACTTCAATCAAGCGTCCTCGGCGGCCCCCGGCCGGCGACGACGTAGCAGCATCGGCCCGTAGACCAGCACGAAGCCCAGGAAGCCGCCGGACCAGAGCAGGCCCGAGGAAATCACCACCGCCGTCTGGTCGAGCGGCAGCCAGGGCGCCGCGACGCGCAGGACCGCGGCGATCAGGACCAGGGCGTAGATCACCTGGGTCCCCGGGCCGGCGGTCAGCGGCCGGCCGGTGTGGCCGAGCGTGGCGCGGGTCATGATCGCCAGGGTCATGAGGCCGACGGCGCCGGCGGTCAGGGCGTGAAGGCCGGCGCTCCCAGAGACCGCCTCGGGGCGAAGCGCGGCCAGGCCCAGCAGGGCCAGCCCCACCGGCAGCCAGGCGAAGCCGAGGTGGAGGACCAGCACCAGCGGCTCGGCCAGGCTGCGCCAACCGCGCCAGCGCAACAGCCGCAGCAGTTGGAGCAGGCCCGCTGCGATCAGGAGCAGGCCGGCGGGCCGTCCCTCGGGGTCCGGAACCCAGGCCAGCAGGGCGAGCGCGGTCACCGCCAGGCTGGCCTGGTCGAAGCGGCCGAAGGGCCGCGGCAGCTTCGCCTCGCCGCGCTTCGCCAGCCAGTTGCGGGTGAAGCTCGGGACCACGCGGCCGCCGACCAGGGCGATGAGCAGGGCGGCGATCCCGACCCCGCCGCGCAGGAAACCCGCCGGGTCGCCTTCCGCGGCGAGGAGGTGGAAGCCAATGTTCGCGGCGGCGAAACAGGTCACCAGCAGGCAAATCGGCAGGTTGCGCAGGTTGCGCCCGGCCCAGATCTCGCGCCAGACCACCGCCGCCAGAACGACGAGGAAGAGAACGTCGAGCAGCGGCGCGACCGGCCCGAGGGCGAGGCCGGGCGCCTGCGCCAGGCGGCCGAGCAGCCACAGCGCGAAGAGGCCGGCCAAAGGCCGCCCGGAGATCGGCAGGCGGCCGGTCCAGTTGGGCACGGCGGTCAGCAGAAAGCCCGCCAGGACCGCGGCGAGATAGCCGAAGAGCATCTCGTGCGCGTGCCAGTGCGACGGGGCAATCGTCAGGCCTAGATCGACACGGCCCGAGAAGATCAGCAGCCACAGCGGCAGCGCCAGGACGGCATGCAGCGCCGCCGCCAGGAAGAAGGGACGGAAGCCCTCGGCAAAGAGGACTGCACCGTCATAGCGCCCGACATCGCTCTGCATCTTCGCCGAAGGCTCGCGTCTCTGGTCCGGGCGGACCGGCAGCAATCCGGCCGTCTCCGGGGCTGCCGAGATCCTTCGGCTCCGAGCGGGCCAGAAAGCGCCCTGCCGGGCCATGACGAAAGTCAAGCTGCCGGGGCCATCCCGAGAGCGCCGTTGCGGTGTGCGGCTTGACGATCGCGCTCGAATTCAGGCCATCTGTTAGCGGCAATGAGTTGCCGACTCGGGCGATGGCGCAGCAGAGATCCCAGCGCACCTGGCCGGCGAAGCGGCGTGAACCGGGGAACCACGGGCAAGTGTCACCGTGACCGACAGGGCCGATCAGGGCGCGGGCAGCGCGACGGAGTCCCGGCCGGGACGCAGGCCGAGTCGATTCCAGATGATCCTGATCGCACTGCTCGGCGGGGTGCTTTGCGGGCTTTTCCTCGGCGACTATGCCGGAGCGCTGAGGAACGTCGGCGAGGTCTACGTGGGCCTGCTGCAGATGACGGTCCTGCCCTATATCGTCTTCTCGCTGATCGCCAGCATCGGGCGCCTTTCGGCGACCCAGGGCAAGCGCTTGGCCCTGGTTTCGATCTCCGTGCTGGCCGCCCTCTGGGCCATCGGCGCGCTCACGGTCTTCTTCATATCCTTTTCGCTGCCGTCCCGAGTGACGGGCGCCTTCTTCAGCACCCATCTGATCGAACAGCCGGAGGCGGTCGACTTCATCCGGCTCTTCGTCCCGAGCAATCCCTTCCATTCCCTGGCGAACAACATCGCCCCGGCGGTGGTGATCTTCTGCCTGCTGTTCGGCATCGCGCTGATCACGGTCAGGAGCAAGGAGGCTTTGCTCGAGCACTTCGATGTCATCCTCGCGACCTTGATCCGGGTCAACGGCTTCGTCGTCGCCCTGAGCCCGATCGGGATCTTCGCGATCGCGGCCACAGCCGCGGGAACCTTGAGCTTTGAGGAGGTCGGCCGCCTTCAGGCCTATCTGCTGACCTTCGGCTTCAGTGCCGTCCTTCTGACCTTCGTGGTCCTGCCGATGCTGATCGCCGCCTTCACGCCCTTCACCTACAGGGACATCCTGGGCGTCTCGAAGAATGCACTGGTCACCGTCTTCGTGGTCCAGAGCCTTTTCGTGATCATCCCGATGCTGGCGGAGGGCGTGCGCGAGCTGATCGAGAAGTACCGCAAGGAAGGCGTTGAACCCGAGATGCGCCCGGAATTCGTGATTCCCCTCGCCTACCCCTTCCCGCATCTCGGCAAGGTGCTGACGCTCGTTTTCATTCCCTTTGCCGCCTGGTTCTATGGCAGCCCCATGGTCCTGGCGGACTATCCCGCCATCATCGGCACGGGCTTGGTCCTTTCATTCGGCAAGGTCGTGACGACGATTCCCTTTCTCCTTCACATGCAGGAACTGCCGGCGGACATCTTCCAGCTCTTCCTGCTGTCCAGCGTTTTCGCCGGCGGTCTGAGCGACCTGGTCGGCGCCATGCACCTCCTGGCCTTCACGACCCTGACCACCTGCGCGATCACCGGTCTGATCCGAGTCAGGAAAACGAAGCTTTTCGCGCTGATGATCCTCACGGCCGTCATCAGCAGTTCCATGATCTTCGGGACGCGCGCAATCCTGACCAGCGGCCCGGATGGCACCGACAGCAAGGCTGAGGTCGTCTTGAGCATGCATCTCATGCAGCCGATGGCGCAGGCCCGGATTCTGGAAACCGCGGCGCCCAACCCTGTTCCTCTCCTGCCGGGTCAATCGAGGATCGATCGAATCCGCGAGCAGGGCGTCATTCGCATAGGCGTCAATGCGGGCGACCTTCCCTTCGCCTTCTACAATTCCAAGGGCGATCTCGTGGGGCTCGACATCGACATGGCGCATCGCCTGGCCAGCGATCTCGAAGTCCGCATCGACTTCGTGCCCTTTTCCGCCTCGACCCTTGCCGAGCAACTGGCGGCGGACCACTTCGACCTCGCCACCTCTGCACTCCCGGCGACCACGCGGCAATCGCTCAAGCATTCCCTGAGTAAACCCGTCATGGAGTACACGCTGGCGCTCGTCGTGCCCGAGCGTGTCAAGGCAGATTTCTCGGACCTCGAGACCATTCGAAGTCGCGGCGCCTTCACTCTCGGCGTCGGGGCGGGCAACGTCTTCGCCCATCAGATCCTCGAGCGCTTCCCGAAAGCCAAAGTCGTCGAGCTGGAGTCCGAGACCGAGTTCTTCGAAGGTCAGAGGAGGGATCTGGACGCGCTCTTGACCAGCGCGGAGGGAGGCTCGGCCTGGACTCTGATCCAGCCATTCTACGCGGTGGTCAATCCGTTTCCTCGACCTCAGAGACTGCCGGCGGCCTTTCCCTTCGCCGGGCCGGACCCGCGTTTCGAGCGCTTGCTCAACCACTGGATCGAGCTGCAGCAGACGAATGGTACGGTTCAAGAGCTCTTCGACCACTGGATCCTGGGCCGCGGTTCCGAGGCGAGAGGGCCGCGCTGGAGCGTCATTCGCGACGTCCTCCACTGGGTCGATTAGGACCTGCCGGCCGGCTGGGTCATCTCGGCAAAGCGGCGGCCGGCATAGCGTGCGGCGAAGATCCAGACCAGGATCAACGGCACGGTGATGGCGCTCAGCCAGCGGATCGTTTCGAAGTCCGTAAAGACCGCGGTGACGCCCAGGCTGATCCAAACCGCGAGAGCCTTGGCGAAGCGCTGGAGGAACATGTCGATGAAGGCCTTGGCCTTGTATTTCTCGTCCTTGGTCGTCGGAACGTAGAGGGATTCCTTGGCCGATTGGTTAATCGAGTAGCTGAAGCCGTTGTCGGCGGTGTTCAGCAAGCTGCCCATCCAGAGAATCGGAATGACCATGAAGCCGGCCGAGCCGCCCAGGATGGCAATCGGCAGGACCAGCAGCGCGATCCCCACGCCGAGACGAGTCATAATCAGGCTGGTCAGAAAAAGCTGGACCAGAAATGCGACGCTGTTGGTGATTGCGAAGACGGTCGCGAACTGGGCACCGATCGCCGGGCCTTGCAGGTAGTGCGCGACGGTGCTGGTGAATTGGAAGTCGAGGATGGTCGAGACGATTTCATAGATCCCGACGATCGCGACAATTGCGAGAAGATAGGGAGAGCGGAAGACCAGCTTGGCGCCCTCAAGCGCCGGGTTGCCGCCCTTGTTCAGTCCGGGGTTCGCGGCCGTTGGGTGCGGTTCCGGCTCCGGCCGAAGCTCGGTCGCCTCCAAGCGCGCCACCAATCGGCCGGCGGCAAAGGCCACCAGCAGGATTGCCAGGCCGACGCCGAATGTGATCCAGAGCCAGCCCACGTTGTCAACGCTGCCGATGAAGCGCGCCACGACCATTGACCCGACAACCCCGCCGGTCACCCCGCCGAGCCCGACCAGGCCGTAGAGGCGCTTGGCGGCATCGGGCGTCACGCTGTCGTTCAGAAATGCGAAGAACGTCGCCACCATCAGGGTCGAGAAGAGATCGCCGAAGAGGTAGAAGCTCCAGACCGTGAGATCGCCCGGCTCATTGATCACCAACGTGTAGGCGACGTAGCTCGCCAGGATGAAGCCGGTGAAGATGAAGGTGAGCTGCTGCCTGCGGTAGCTGTTGGCCAGCCAGGAGAACACCACAACAGCCACAAAGGCTACGATCATGTTCAACTGCTTGGCGAGCAACTCAGCCTGAGATGCCGTCAGCAGCAAGCCCAGCAGATCGAAGCCGCCTTCGTCGTAAAACTCAATGAAGAGCGACTTCTTGATCGGCTTGAGGATCCAGAAGCTGGTGATGACCAGAAAGAAATAGGTGAACATCAGGAGCGCAAAGGGCAGCTCCGAGCGCTTGACGGTGAAAATTGCCTTGAAGGGGTTGTTCGTGGTCATTGGAGCTGACCGACGCTAGAAGAGCGCGATCTCGCCGGCATCGACCCGCGCGAGCAGATCCTGCATGCGCCGCCAGACGGCGTCGATCTCGAACCGGGCCAGGCCGAGCTGAACCACCCCGCCGGTGATCCGCACGGCGTCGTTCGGGGAAAGGTTCTCGCCGGGCGTCACCGAGACGAAGACGCCGCGCCTGTCCTTTTCCAGCTGAAGGAGGACGCCGAGGCGATCGAGATCCTCCCGGCGCAGGCTGCGCAGGCGCTCGATCGAGTCCCGGCGCAGGGCCGGCACAAAGATCCTTTTCCAATCGTGCAGGAAGGGATTGCTGATGAAGGAGTTGAAGGTGATGTCGTTGTCGACGGAGAAGATCTGGCGCCGGTCCGGCTCCTTCGAAATCAGGAAGTTGCTCTCTTTGGCGTCGGCGA
The DNA here is from genome assembly GCA_030066685.1 of Kiloniellales bacterium. Lineage (NCBI taxonomy): Bacteria > Pseudomonadati > Pseudomonadota > Alphaproteobacteria > Rhodospirillales > Kiloniellales bacterium. The sequence continues at coordinate 24,200 of JASJBF010000007.1, forward strand.
AATCGCTGAGGTAGGTGAAGAGGTTGAAGTTGGCCAGGTAGTAGGCGTAGGTCGGGTCCGACACGAAGCGCGCCTCGTCGTAGTAGTCGTCGCTGACCGTCACGTCCTTGAGCCAGATATTGAGAAAGCCCAGAACGCAGACCGAGCCCGGCAAGGTCGGTCGCTTCGGCACAACGGTATCGCGCCGGTACGTCGAAAGTGGGGCACAGTAGGCCAGACTCGTCGGCACCACGTAGTCTTCCGGATCCAGGAAGAGCTTCTGCAGCTCGTAGGCTGCGAACTGCCGGCGCGGGCTGTCGTTGTACTCATCCAGGGTTCCGCGCGGCATCTCCTTCCATTTGAAGCTGATGTCGATCGTGGCGCCCGAGTCATCGGCGAAACCGATCTCGACCGAACGCGCGCCCGAGGTGCCGTAGGCAGTGCGCTCATCGGCTACGACCTTGAAGTCGCCAGACTTGAGCGTCTCCAATAGTCGAGTCTCTATGACGTCCGGCGGGTAGGGCCAGTTTGGGAACTTACTCGCTTCGTCTGGCCGTTGGGCGGACTCGAACTGCAACGGCATGCCGGTGTTCTTGGGGAGGCTCGTGCATCCGGACAGGCCGAGCACCAGCCCGACAAGCGTCCCGCCAAGGAGCGCCCCTGCCTTTGGAACCTCGTTGCCGAGTCTTGCAATGGTCTCGAAAGCCATTCAGCCCCCCTTTTTCCTATACTTAGCGCAATTTGGCTGAGGGGGTAAGGCTGGTCTGAGCCTGGCCGATCGTCGGCGCCTGCTCTTCGTCGGCGTGGTCGACGGCGGCAAGGACGCCGCAGCGGACGTCGCCGCTCGGAAGCACCGGATCCTGCCGGTGCGGGCAGGCGGCCTGGGTCGCCGAAGCCTCGAGCTTATCGGCAGGCCGAGTCGGCGGCCCGGGAGAGATCGACCCGGCCGGCCAGCCGCCGGCCGTCCGCGGAGATCTCCTCGAGGAAGAGTCGCCGGCCGGCCAGGCGGTAGCGCGCGCGAATCGACCGAAGGCCGCCATAGCCTTCGCCGACCAGCTGCCGCAGTCCGCCGAGCAGCAACGCGTCGACCTGGCGCGGGAAGAGCCGTACCGGATGGGCCTGGGAAAGCCCACTGTGGTGGCTGCGGATCCGGGCTGCGGCGGCCCGCTCCTCGTCGGAAAGACTGCCGGAGGGCCGCCGGATGAAGCCGCTGTAGCGATCGCGGTTGATGTCCCAGGGCGTGCCCGCTTCGCCCCGGGCGAGGAAGATCCGGTCGTCCCGGTCGAGGAGCGCCACCTGCATCCCGTAGCAGGCGCTCAGCCGCCGATAGAGCCGGGCGCGCTCCGAGCGCTGGGCGGGCCAGGCCAGCTCGACCAAGGGCCCCGAGCCGTGTTCCAGCAGACGCAGCAGCCGGCGCCCGTCGGTCACGGCGACCTCGCCCGGCGCCACCACGGCGAGGTCCTCGCGCGGCTGCCGTTCGAAGACCTCGACCGGCTCCTGGCTGACCGCTTCTTCTCGAGGTGGCGCCGCAGCCTCCGACGGCGGAGAGCTCGGCAGCGGGACCTCCTGCGCCTCGGCTCTCGGCCGGGGCCGAAGCGCCGTGACCTCCTTTTTCGCGGCGGCGGCGGTCGCCTTGCGCGCTTCGGCCTCGAGGGCCTTGACGAGCCGTTGCGGCCTGGCTTGCGGCTCGCTGGCCCGCGCTGCCTCCGGCCGTGGCGCGGCCGCTTCTCCGCTTTCCGGGGCGACCGCCAAGTCCGGCGGCGGCGGCAAGACGACGCTCGGTACCGCGATCGGCCGGTCCTTTGAGCCCTCGGGCTCTGCGGCGGGCTGCGGCACCGGGGGCTCCCGGTGCTCAGGTTTCAGCTCTGACTGGCGATGGTTGGCGGCGGCCGCCAAGATCGCAATGACGAGCAGGCCAGCGGAGAGGCTGTTCGAGGCCTTGGTCGCAAGATGGCGCTTCTTCATGTCCTAGCGTGCCATCTTGTCGACGAAGAGCAGCTCCATCTCCTCGGCCAGGGCGTGCAGCTCGCGGACCCGCTGTTCCGGGCTCATCAGCCGCTCGCCCTCGGCCAGGGCGACGGAAGCCGTCCCCTCGGCCGGGGCGACACCGCCGAGGACCTCCGCACGACGCTTCGCGACGGCGGGGTCGCGGAGCGCCGGCAGGGAGTCCGTCGTCGCCTTCTCCGGGAATTCTTCGGGGGACTCTGCGGATGCGGTACCGGCCTTTTCCGCGGTCGAGGCCGGAAGCCTCGCCTCGGGCGCCGGCTCGGCGCTTTCGGCCTTCGCTGCAGCCATCGTCTCTTGAGCCGTGTCTTCAAGCAAAGGTTCCGGCGCCCGAACCTCCGCGGGCGGGGTGCCGGGGTCGTCGGCATAGCCGTGAGCCGGATCACCATCGAGGGAAGGAGTCCCGGGCGGCCCGTCCAATGCCGCGTCGACCTTGTCCCGCGCGACCTCCCCGAGTCGCTCGGCCGAGGCGCGGAGATGGCCGGAGGCGGCGTCCAGATCGCTCCGATCCGCCCCGAAGAGGTAGATCAGGGCGGCGATCACGGCGGCGTTGAAGAGCAGGAATTTCATGATGCGATCTCCTCACGACGCGATGCTTCGGCTTCGCGACCGGCCGAGGTCGGCTCGCTCCGCGTGCCCGCGATCAGCAGCAGGCTGCGCAGGAAGGCCGAGGTCGGCAGGCCGACGACGGTGGTCATGAAGGCCATGCTGAAGTTCTCGGTCAGACCTCTGATCACGACCTGGATGGTCTCAGGCGTGAGCTCCTGACCGGCCAGGCTGCCGATGCCGAGGCTGATGCCGAGCAGGGTATAGGTCAGCGCCAGGGTGGCGATGCCGTTCGCCGACTGGACCCCGGCGGTGAGCCAGGGCTGAAGTGCGGTGCCGGCCCGCTTGGCCTGGCAGACCTTGACCCAGCAGAACAGGGCCGCGAAGACCAGGCTGGCCAGGACTCCGGCGAAGGTCAGGCCGAGCACATCCCAGGCCCAGCTCGTGATGTCGTCGAGGCTGGTCGAGGTCGCCATCACGACCAGCGCCGCGGCGATCACCAGCCCGCCGAGCATGAAGCTCGCGGTCTGGGAGGCGGTGTCGATCAGCCCTGTCGCCCGGCGCACGTCACCGCCTCCCGACCCGGGCGCTCATCAGCGAGTTGGTGGTGACTCCGACCTGCTCCAGCCAATGGTCGATCAGGGTCCGGTTCTTCTCGATCGAGGCATGGACCAGGAAGGTCAGGTCGTAGTTCTGAAAGGCGGTCCGCACCGCCGGCGTGTTCCGGCCCTTGAGGCTATCGTCCCGCATCACCATGCGTTCCAGGTCGACCAAGCGGGCCCGGGAAACCTCCATGCTGTTTTCCCGTTCCGAGGGGCTCATGTCCGGCGAGAGCGAGGTCTTGAGGGCCAGGGCCCGCTCGCGTTCCAAGTTCTCGACCGTTCCGGCCTGGGCCACGCCGGTGGACGACATCAGGCCGAGCAGGACAATCGCGAACGATATAGGTCGGAGAGTCATCTTTCCTTCCTTTCCAAAGGGCAATCAGGGCACGAAGAACTCGACCGCCGCGGTGATGCCGACGGCCTCGGCTTCACCCTCGGGCTCCGTCTCGCCGCCACCGGTCAAGAGGTCGGACAGCGCCAGCGCGTCAAGGGACACCAGCTTGGCCATGTAGCCGAGGATGGTCTCCTCCTGATCGATGATGGCGATCTCGGACTGGGTCTCACCGACGAGCTGGCGAAGGTACTCCTGCTTCGTCACCGGCCGCCCGTTGAGCTGGGAATCGGCGCTCATGGGGTGGGTCTTGATCGCGGCCAGGAGGCGTTCGATCGCGACCACGTTCTTGGCGTGCTCGCGGGCGTATTTGCTCTGCCCCGTCATCGGGGTGCTGAAGAGCTTGAGATCGACCTTGGAGATCGAGCGCTGCAGCCGGCGCTGGGCCTGCTCCTGGGTCTCGACCAGCGCCTGCCGCTCCGGCGTCATCGCCGCCTCTTCCCGGCTGAGCTTGCCGAGCAACCTTTCGAAGAGGCGCATTTTGGTCGTCGCCTGCTGGCGCCGCAGGTCCTGATGCCGGCCGACGAGCTCGAGGTAGTCCCGCTTCTCGGCGAGGAACTGGTGGCTCAATTCGGTCTTGAGGTCGCCCTCAGCGGCCTCGATCGCGAGCTGCAGGTCGGTCAGGGTCTGGGCCTTCAGGTCCATTAGGTTTTCCGTGTCCCGCAGGGACGCGGCCAGCCGCGAGCCTGCGAAGTCGTTGTCGACGGCCTTCTTGAGGTAGGACCCGGGCAGCTTGATGAGCCGCTCGCTGGCCACGGGGTTCCAGACGGCCGCGTCCGGCTCCGTGCTCGCCAGGGACTGGGACAGCCCCGCCAGCAGCGCCAGGGTCAGCACGACCGTCACGGTGAGGTGAAGCAGGGTCGATCTGCCGCGGGTCTTCGGGAGCATTCGGGTCATCGCTTGCGTCCTCGCTTCGGGGGGAGCGTCAGTTGTGCTTCCAGTACTCGACGCGGCGCATCTCGTCCTTGAGCGTCGAGCTCACGTTGAGCGTCGCGTACTGGCCGAAGTCGGTGGGATCCCTCTGGCCGAGGAGTACTTCCATGGTCTCCCGGAAGGACGAGCCGTCGGGGTAGTAGAGGTCCTTGTCGGGGAAGGCCTGCTTGAAGCGCTCCAGGTTCCTGCGTGCCGCGCCGGCATCGCCGCCCTTGAGATAGTTCTGGACCGTCAGGGCGACGGCCCGCATGCGTTCGTCGGCCGAGACCGTCGACGCCTCCGCCCCGAGGTCGGCGCCGCAGCGCTCGAGAAGGCGGGCGCTGGCCAGGTAGCGCGCGGAGTCGCCGCTGGTGCGGGCCTGGCCGTCGAGGTCGAGAGCCTCGTCGCGGCAGGACTGAAAGCCCCGCATCGCCGAGATGTCCTGGTAGCGGTCCTCGCGGAAGGTGATGCTGTCGAAATCCGGCAGCGACGGGGTCATGCTGCAGGCGCCCAGAACGGCCAGGGTCGCCGCCGCCAAGATCGGCGCGCGCAGGCCTCGAAGAACGGTCTGATGTCGGAGATGGCGCTTCATCGCCCGGTCCCTTCTTGTGTTTGCCTGCAAGGGCTATGGAAGGGCCTGGGAGATTTTTTCCGGTCGCGGATCGGCGCGGCCGAGGTGACCCGAAATGCCGCTTCAGGGCGAAAGGACGTGGGTCGCGTCGATGACCTTCAGCCCGGATTGCCTCAGGTCCCGCAGAAGGGCTTCCCACTCTTCCACGCTGCGCGACGGGCCGAGCGCCCCCGAGATGTTCTCGAGCCGCTCGGCGGCGCGCTCCTCCGCCTCGAGACTGGTGATCACCGCGAGGCGATGGAAGAGCTCGGTCTCCAGGTGGCGCGGCAGTCGGACGTCGATCGACAGGCTCTCCGCCCCCTCGAGTTCGTGGGCCCGGGTCAGGGTCCGGGTGTGCAGGCGCGGCGCCGTCTTGCCGGCCCGCGCCCCGAGGACCCAGACCCGGGCCGGTGCCGCCCCGTTTGTGATCTTGTACTGGAGCCGGCAGAGCCGCGCGCCGGCACGGGTCCCGACGCGCTCGCCGGGCGAGAGCGCGGTCTCGACGATCTGCGGGTCGGCCGCGCCGAAGGTCACGGCGGCGCAGCTGTCCCCCTCGAGCGCGCGCAGCTCCACCGCGGCGAGCGATAGACCCGCCCGGCTCGGCAGGCTCCGGTCCTGCCGCATCCCGGCGTCGGCCGGCGCCAGGACCTGGCTGCCCCAGCCGGCGGCCATCAGGAGCGCGCTCGCCAGGCCGAAGCCGACCAGCGACCAGGCGAGAGCCCGTTCCTCCCCGGTATCGCGGGACGCCGCCAGCGAGGCGGCGCGCCCGCCGGCGCCGCGGAGCGGCGGCAAGCCGAGATGCCGCAGCACCTCGTCCGCCGAGCCGACGGGCAGGACGTCGGGATCCCGGCCGGCGGCCGATGGCTCCAGGTCTTTTCCATTGTCCCCGGGCAGGAAGAGCGTCACCGGCGTGCCCGAGTCCTCGAGGTCGCGGAACAGCGCCGAGGAGCTCCGGAGCTTCTCGCCGATATGGGAGACGGCGAGCACCTCACGATCCCGGTCAACCTCGCCGGTCAGCCAGATCACCCGGTCTGCGCTCTGGTTCCTCTCAGCGAGCCGCCCGGCCGCGAAGAGCGCATGCGCGACGAGGACGCCGAGTTGCCAGCTCAGCCCCGCCGAGATCGGCAGCGAGAGGTCGAGGCGGTAGGCCGGGTGCCCGAAGGCCGCCTCCAGTAGGCCGGTGGGCTTGCGGACGAAGGCGTCGTATCCCGGGCTGATCGGCAGCGCAACGGCCTTGCAGTCGAGGCAGATCACCGACTTGACGTTCGGGTCCTCGGCGGTGATGCGCTGGACCTCGGCGGGGCCCTCGGTCGTCGCGATGTAGACTCTGACCTTGGTCACGACAGAAAGACCTCGCTTTCGGGATGGCTCAGCGCCCGGACCAGGTCCGACTCGGCGTCGGCCAGAAGCTGAATGGTCCCGCCATCGGCGTCGGGCAGCGCATGTTTGACCAGGCGGTCGTCCGGCTGGGAGACGAAGAGGGTGCGCGGCGGCCCTGAGGTGAGGTCGAGAACGTCGATGACCACGTAGACCTGCGCGGGCTCGGCGCGGGACGGGCGCAGGCTGATCGTGAAACCGGCCCCGCGGCGGCTCGACTCGAGGCCGCTGCTGGCCGCGGCGAGCCGCGGCGCGTGATGGCGCGCGCGTTTGCGCAGCAGCCGCTCCATGTCACGCGCCAGGCCCGGGCGCGCCGACAAGGCCCGCTCCAGCGCTTCGCTCATGGGGCGCCGGGGATCGGTCACGTAGGCGTAGAGATCCGAGAAGCCGGCGGAGCGCTCCCCGGCATCCCGCCCTTCGGCGCCGGCCAGCAGGCCGTCAAGCGCCGAGAGCGCTTCGAAGGCCTGTCGCGCCGCGTCTTGTTGGTCTCGCGTGAAGCGTCTCCAGGTGTTGGTCATTTCGGACACCGTAGATGATGAGAAACTGACTGCGGAAGGTCTGCCGGTCCGCCTCGAACTGGCTTTGCCAGTCGGTCTGGGGAAGCCTCACCCTGGAGAGGTGATCGCCGAAGGCGGAGAGTTCGCGCTCGAGCTCGAGCAGCGGCTCGATCGCAGCGACGAAGCCTTCCACGACCTCGGGGTCGCGGGCCTCGTCTTCCCGGAAGCCCTGCCTGGCGAGGCTCTTGAAGGCCTGCCTGGCGTCCTGCATCAGGGACGCCATCGCCGGTCCGGCGATCGAAGGATCTTCCAAACCCGGGAGCAGCCTTTCCCAGGGCTTGCCGACGGTCAGCGCCACGACGTTTCGGTGCTCACCCGCGCAGAGCAAGCGGCCACGGAAGGGACGCAGGTCGATGTCGGGCCGCAAGGCGACCGCGATCGTCAGGGCCTCCCAGCGGCGCGCGCGCAGCAGGACGTGAACGGTGGCGAGCAGAACGCGCTCGACATGGCGGCGAAGCTCGGCCAGGCGGACTCGCCGGCTTTCGTAGTCCATCGCCGGCGAGCCATCGATGACTCCCCGAAGGGCCTCGACCGGGGTCCGGCGCCGCAGGGCCTGGGAGATCCGGGTCTGGACCGCGCCGAAGACCTCGCTGCGCAGCAGGGACAGCGCCAGGGTGCGACTGACCGAGCCATGCTCGACCAGCCCTTCCAGCTCGGCGGCCTCGGTCTTGGTAAGGAACTTGATCCGCCGGGCCGCCGTCTCGCGCAGCCGCGTCAGGCAGTCCTCGGTTTCGGCAAGGGCTTCGACCGCGATCTGCAGCTCCGCGGGATCGATCTCCCCGGCTTCCCGGTCCGGGCCGATCGCCCGCGGATGCGCAAGCGCCTGCCGGTCGCGGGCCAGGATCAAGGCCTGGCGCAGGCGTACGAAGCTCCGGAACACGGACAGGAAGGTCCGGAAATCCGGCGTCTCGGCAGCCGATTCCGCCAGCCAGAAGCCCAGGATCGCCTCGTCGTCGATGGCCGTCTCGTCGAAGTCGCCGTCGTGGCGGCGGACCAGGTAGTCGGTCAGTCGATTGAAGTTGCGCTGGGTCTGGGCGCTGGGCAGGTGCGCGTTCAGGAAGCCGTAGAGGGCGCGGGACAGGTGCTTTGCGGTGTCGGAAACGGCGGCCGCCGTCGGGCCCTGCTCCAGCATGACCTGCAAGGCGTCGTCGAGCGCCCGGTAGCCGAGCACCGTGACCAGGAACTCCATCAGGGCGGAGAGCAGCGGCATGCGGGCAAAGGCGACGCCAAAGCTGCCGTCGGCATAGACGATCTCGACACCGCTGTCGCTGGCCGAGATCCGCGGCTGCCCCTCGCCGCCGTTGCGCAGACGCGCGCCGATGAAGCCCCGGAAACCCGCGGCGCGTGCCGGGCCGCTGTCCCAGAACAGGCCTTCGTAGGAACTCCGCCGCGTGCTGCAGGCCTTGGCGACGCCCACCAGATGGCAAAGCTCCAGCACGGCGGGCGCATAGCAGCGGCAGACGATGATCCGCGCCAGCTTGCGGCTGACCCCTGGCGAGAACTTGGCGGCACCCGCGCACTCGGCTTCGGCGACGATCCGGAAGGCGGCGTCGAGCTCCGGGCTCTTGCCCGCCTCCAGCAGCATCCCCTCAGCCCCCACCGAGGACATATCAGATCGTCTCCTTCGCCAACTGCGCGCTGTAGAGCTCCTGCAGCCGCAGCACCCGTGCCACGTAGCGAGAGGTCGCGGGGATGACCCTTGCGTTCGGCAGGTCACCGACCGCGGAGCCTCCGTTGTAGTACGAGAGCGCCAGGTCGGTTCGTCCCCGATAGCGTTTCAGCAGGCGTTTCAGGAAATGCAGCCCAAGGCGCACGTTGATCCGCGGGTCCCAGAGCTGCTCGGCCCGGATGCCGTACTCGCCCATCGCCGTTCTCGGCATGATCTGCATGACGCCCCGGGCGCCCTTGGGGCTCCGCGCCCGCGGATTGAAGTTCGATTCGGCGTGCGCCACGGCCAGGGCGAGCGAGACCGACACGCCCAGGCTGCGGGCCTCCCGCACCACCAGGGTCCTGACCCGACGCTTTTCTTCGGCCCGGTCGGCGGGCTTGTGGCCGAGCGCAGGGCCCGAGCAGCCGCCCAGGGCGAGGACGAGCATCGAAAGTTCGAGGGCCTTCCTTCGGCTGATCACGGTTCCAGGCATGAGATCTCGCTCCCCTGCGCTCAACTGTCGTTCCGCCGCACCAGCGGCGCGAAATCGTCGAGATGCTGCCGCGCAGCCCGGCGGCGCACCTCGATCGCCTTCTCGAAGTCGTCCATCGTCCCCGGCTCTTCGCGCCGTGGAGAGACGGCGCTCGAAGCCGTCCAAGCCTTGCCTTCACGGCGATAGGGCGCCACGATCGAGGCCAGCCGCCCGTTGCCGGCCCTCAGCTCGCCCGCCCAGGACCGCGCCTCGGCTCGGTACTGGCGCTGCAGTCGCAGCACCTCGTTCACGAAGGCGGATGTCCCGGGGTTGTCCCCGCCGGAGCCGCCGCCGTAGTGGGACAGCGCGGCTTCCCAGCGGCCGTCGTAGCGTCGGATAAGGTTTTGCAGGCGGTCGATGCCGAGTTGGACGTTGAGCCGGGGCTCCCAGAGCCGCTCGGGGTCCACGCCGTAGTCCTTCTCGGCGATTCCCGGCGGGACCTGCATGACCCCCCGCGCACCCTCGGAGTCTTGCGCATCGTCGCGAAAATCGGACTCGGCCTTGGCCACGGCCATGGCCAGGGAGGGCGGGAACCCGGCCCGCAGTGCTTCCTCGACAACGATCCGCTTGACCTCCGCGCGGGTTGCGGCCGCCGCGGGGTCACCCAGCCCGGCCAAGCCGATCGCGGCGGCAAGCCCCCAGGCGACTGCCGACCTGACAGCGGTCATGGGGCCGCTCCTTCGCTGCCTTCGGCCCGCGCCAGGGCCGCCTGCCAGTCCGCGTCGAGCGTCGAGACCAGGAGGTCTCCGGCCGAGATCCGACTGCGGGCCTCCATCGCCTCGGACACGGGAACGTTCGGCGCAAAGGCGAGGATCACGCGTTTGCCGCCGTCGATCGACCCGGGGTCGAGCGGCGCAAGGCCGGCATCGAAGAAGCGACCGCGGTGATAGACGACCACGAGGCTGTCCGGGTCGAGGGCGGTCGCGCCCTGGCCGCTGTCCTGCGAGCTCGAGGGAGCGAGAACGATGGTGAGCTTGGAGTCGCTGGCGAACTCGCCGGCACCCATGGAGACCATCGCCAGGACCAGTAGACTAAAGAAGCCCATGGCCAGCGCCAGGGCGATCTCGGTCATCGCGTTGCCTTGTGAGCCGTCATCCATGTCGAGACCGATCCGCCTCCCTACAGCAGTGCCGTTCGTCGCATAGCGGATCTATGGAAGGGCCAAGGCCGGAATCGGCCGCGCCGAGCGGCCGATCCTGGTCCTGAGGGCTGTCGGGGAGCCGTGCCTGGGGCAGCCTGCGTTCATCCGAGCGCAAATGAGCTGCTCTATCTGTATGAATTAGATCGAGTTATCGGCGCTCAATCGAGCCATATTGAGCGCAGTTTGATCTAGTCGACGATCTGCCAGGAGCCGTCCGGCTGGAGGCAGGCCGTGCCGTAGACCTCGGACTTTCTCCCGCCGATCCACACCGCCCGCTGATACTCGCGGCAATAGGGCCGGCGGGGGTCGTAGCCCACCACCCTTCGCCCGAGGACCGGCGTCTCGACGGCCGGCGGGGGCGTCACGACTTTTGCCTCCGCGCTGCGCCGCAGGCCGTCAACCAGGTCCGCAGTGACCCGGCCGTCGACGCCGATCCCGGTCTCGGCCTGATACGCGCGGATCGCAGCCAGCGTCCGCGGCCCCAAGCGGCCGTCGATCGGGCCCGGGTCGTAACCGAGAGACCGCAGGTCCCGCTGCAGGCCTTCGATCACCCGTGGGTCCGGCAGGGGTGCCCCTGCCCCCGGCGACGGCCTCGGCTTGGTCGGCCCCGCTTCCGTCGTGGAGGCGAAATGGGAGACCGGCGGCAGGGAGACCCTCCGGGGCGCGGTCGCGGCGACAATGGTGCCGTCCTCGACCCTGACCGCGCGATAGGAGGCGACCGCCGAAGCGTCGCCCGCGAGGCGCAGCTTTCCGACGATGAGGATCTGGGCCTGCGCGGTCCTCAGCAGCGCCGAGAGGGCGGCATCCAATTCGTCCTCGTCGCCGTGGATCTCGCGCACCTCGTCGACCAGGGCGCCGAGCGTCTCGCGCGCGACGAAGCGATGGCGGTTGCCCGACCGCCGGACCAGAGCGGCGAGAAGCCTGGCGTTGTATTCGTTGGCGACTTCGGCCGGGAGGGGGGCGGTCTTGTCCGAAAAGGGCCAGATTGCGATCCCCGTCCCCCGTCCTTCCGCAACCACACCGTCGGCCTCGTCGATCTGCTCGAGAAGCTCGGCCGCGAAGGCCTCGAAGATCTTCCGGTCCCCGCCAGAGGACGGCTCGGCCGCCGCGTCCCGGCTCGGCCAGGGGCCGAGGCCCAGGAGCAATAGCAATCCAAGGCCCAGCTTGAAGCACCCGCCTAGGCTCTGGAGCCCGACCTTTCTCTCACCAACCATCCCATGAGCCTCCGGCGTTCTCCCGTTTCGACCGCTTTGCGATCGTGAAGCTGTTGCCTGCGAAGAGGACGTCGCCCTCGATGCCCAGGTGCAGCAGCATCTTGCCAAGGTTCCGGTTCAGGCGGCTCTTCGGGCTCCGGGTCTCGTACCAGTAGCTGTGAACCTGGCGGCTGCTCTGGACCGGCCGGAGATGCCGATAGCCCGAGAAGACGACCAGATACTCCTCGATCTCCGAGACCTCCGCCGGCGAGAATCCGTCGAAGACCAGGCTGTAGGCCGTCGAAAAGCCCTCGGCTCCCCCGCCTCCATTCCCGTCCTCCGCGCTTGCGCGACCGAGGCTCGGGGCCAGCTGATCCGCGAGCAGAACGCCCAGGTCGCGAGACAGCCGGCGGGCGTCGCGGCCGACGACCTCGAAGACGCAGGCCTCGTCGCAGTCCGCAGGCGCCCGCAGGGCCTCCGCCGACTTGACCTCGGCGCCGCCGAGGCGGCGTCCGCTGCGGACATCGACCAAGCGTCCGGCGATCCGGGCGGTGATCTTCGTCGTGTAGGTGAGCCGCTCGGCCCGAGCGTAGACCGTGAAAATCGCCGCCACATCCATGGGCGGCGCCTGCACGGCGCGGGCGATGTCGATGACCTCGGCATCCGTGCGCCGGCTTCGCCCTTGCGCGAAGTCGCCGAGGGTCACCGCGGTCTCGTCGTAGACCGCGAAGCCGGCGTCGTGGAGTTGCTGCCCGAGTTGCTCCAGGACCGCCTTGACGACCCGGCTGTGGCGCGGGAGCGAGTCCTGGTCCGCGTCCTCGCCGACGACGATGAGGTTCGGAGCCTCAACGCCGAAGGACGGAAGGGCCAGGACCGAGGCGGAAAAGAACGACAGCGCCGCTACCGCCAATCGTGGCGCTCTTCGCATAGCGTGACCTCCCTGATGTCGGGCGCGACGTCACCGTCTTGGCCTGGTCCTGCGGATCCGCCGGAAACCGACTTTTCGCGCCCCTCTCCTGCTCCGTTGGAAGCCCAGGCCAAGGGGCCCGCCTTCCGGTGGAAAGGCCCCTCCCAGGCCTTCCGCGTCCTCGGTGATACGCCAGCGGGCCGAGATCCATCCCCGGGCGAACTCGGCTTTTCTGCGCGATCAACCCGGGACGTCGTGGCCGGCGGTTCCGGGCCCCCTCGCGCGGGGCCTCCCGTCGGCGTGAATCAGATCGGCGATCGGCCTCTCGGTGTCGCAGATCAGGCAGCGGAACCGTCCACGGCGGGCGACGGCAATGCTCCGAAAGGAAAAGAAGAAGCAGCCGCACCGGCAGGCGATCGTGATGCCGTCGCCCCGCTCCGTCACCCGAAGCGGAGATGTTGGGGCGGCGGAGCGATTGCGCTCAGACGCCGCGGCTCCTGGACGCCACGAAAGGACCGGCAGCCATTTCCGGAGCTTCGGCTTGCACGCAGCGAGGGGGGAAGCCAAGCCCGGGTTCCTGCCGGGGGAGATCTTTCTGCTGGCAGGGGAATTGGGCATGGACCTGGCTCCAAGTCGTCGGCGCTTTCGCCCTCGAGGCTATGAAAGGGCCAGAGACGAGAACGCGTCGTCAAAGCGGATCCGGCGCGCGGGCGAAACGGAGCGCAGGCCCGGGAGCCAGCCGCCGTACCATGGCGCCCGGTCGCCGACAGCGCCGGCCAGGTTATGTGGGAGGGCCTGCCCGTCCTGCGCAGCATGGCCGGTCAGTTCGGGCTTCTGTAATGGCGTGCAGCGGGACGGCAGCGGGAGGCCGCAGGGGATGAGCCGGCTCGAGCTGACGCCAGGCGCCTTCATCCGACACTTGCAAGGCCTCCTGGCTAGGCTTCCGGCCGACCTTCGCACATCGCCGCCATCGCCGGGCCGTCGGCGTCTGGGAAGTCGAGCCTGGCGGCGAAGGCCGAAGAAGAGCTGAACCGGGAGGCCCCGGGCAGCTGCGCGGTCCTGCCCATGGACGGCTTCCACTACGACGAAGAGGTTCCGGTCGCGCGCGGGCTGGCGCCTGCCCGGAAGAGGCCGACCTCTGCGCGCCGAGACTCGCCCCGGCCGATCCATCTAGCGCACTTCCCGATCAGACGCGTTCGCGTCTGGCCGGGAGTAGTGCGCTATCGCTCTGAAGTTAGGGCATTACATCCGGCCAGGTGGATCGCGAAGCGATTCCATCTGATCGGATAATCCCCTAATCAAACTGCGCTCAATTGGAATCAATTGAGCGCAGTTTGATCTACTTCATATAGATAGAGCAGCTCATCTGCGTTCGATTGAACGCAGGCTGCTCCAGGCGACGCTGAAAGCACCTCCAAGTCCTTCCCCCGAGAAGCTCGGGCTCAAGGCGTGGGACGGCATTTGAGCTGGGGGCGACCTTCCAGTGCCGGCCATCAAGGCGTGACGAGGCCGCAGAGGTGTGCGAGATCCTTGAAGAAAATACGCACGTGTGCGATCGGCTTGGCGCGCACCAGCTCCTTGTTCATGTAGGCCTCCCAGGTCAGCCGCTGGACGTCCGGATCGCGGCAGATGCTGACGAAGCGTTCCCGGCGCCGGTCGTTGGCGTACCAGACCTTCTGCATCATCCCAAGGATCCAGAACACCCGGCCGTGCGATTTCATGAAGCGCTTGCGTGCCTTGGCGAGCGCGCGGACGTCGCCGCAGGCGAGGAATTCCTCCACTGCCTCGGCGGCGAGGCGCCCGCCGGCCATGGCATAGTAGATGCCCTCGCCCGACGCCGGCGCGACGACCCCGGCGGCGTCGCCGGCCAGGATCACATCACGGCCGTTGTCCCATCGCTTGAGCGGTCGCAGCGGGATCGGCGCGCCTTCCCGGCGAAGGGTCTCGCTGCCGTCGAGGCCAGAGGCCGCACGCAGGTCGCCCACGGCGCCGCGGAGCGAGAAGCCTTTGTTGGCCGAGCCGACGCCGACGCTGGTGGTCTCGCCGTGCGGGAACACCCAGGCATAGAAGTCCGGAGACAATTGGCCCTGGTAGTAGACATCGCAGCGCCGGCCGTCGAAGTCGGCGGTCCCGGCCGAAGGCGAGCGGATGACCTCGTGATAGGCGAAGACGCAGGGCATCCGCTCGGCGCCCGGCACCGATTGCCGCGCCACCGCCGACCGGGCGCCGTCGGCGCCGATCACGACGCGGGCGCGGACCCGCACCAGGTCACCCTTCCCGCGCCCCGGGCCCGGCCGGAAGGCGACGACGGTCCCCAAGGCCTCGTTCCGCTCGATGGTGTCGAAGGTTCCCGCACAGCGCTCGGCGCCGGCCTTGGCGGCCCGCTCGCGCAGGTACTCGTCGAAGACCTCGCGATCGACCATGCCGACGAAGCCGCCGTCGATCGGCATGTCGACCCGCCGGTCCCTTGGCGAGATCATCCGGGCCGAGCGCGCCCGGGCGACCAGCAGGGAGTCCGGGATGTCGAAGTCGCGGATCAGGCGCGGCGGTATGGCGCCGCCGCAGGGCTTGATGCGCCCAGCGCGGTCGAGCAGGAGCACCTCATGGCCGGCCCGCGCGAGATCCGTGGCGGCCGTCGCCCCCGCAGGGCCGCCGCCGACAACAACCGCATCGAAGGTCCGCATTTTCCAACCGCTCCTTTCTTACGCCGGCCTGCGCGGCTCAGCCCTGGGCCAAGAGCGGCGCCGGGGCATCCAGGTTCTTGGCCTTCGGCAGGCTCACGCCTGCGGCCAGGAAGGCCGCCACGACAAACAGAAGGGCCTCCGCGCCGAACACGACCGCGTAGGCCAGAGGCGGCGACTCCAAGAGCGCGCGCGTCACATCGATGGCCAGGGTCCCGGCGAAGCCGCCGAGGCCGAAGGCGAGGGCCTGTGCGGCGCCCCAAAGTCCCATGCGGGTCCCCTCGCGGGATTCCCGGCCGGTGCCGACCAGGCCCATCATCGAGGCGATCGCGGCCACCGCGAAGGCACCGTTGGCGACACCGAGCGCGAAGACGGCCAGGACGAGCGGGAAGCCGGGGCCGGCGAAGCCACCCGCCGCGATCACCGTCAGCGCGGCGGCCGAGGCCAGGCAGCCGACGACGGCCCAGATGCGCAGAGACCCGGGCCGTCGCCGGCCGTAGGTGGTGCCCGCGACCGCGACCAGGATCATGCCGAGCAGCACGCCGCCGTGCTGGACTCCGGCGAGCCGGGTCGATTCGCCCGGGGTCATGCCGAAGACCGCGCCGGCAAAGGGCTCGAGGATCAGGTCCTGGGCGCTGTAGGCCAGCATCGAGACGAAGATGAAGATCGTGAAGCGCCGCGCCTGAGGCTCCGACCAGACCTGCGCCAGGGCCTCGCGAAAGCTCGGCTTGGCCGCGAGCCGCGGCGCGGGCGTATGTCGGCTCGATGATGCGGCCGCGCCTTCGATTCCCCTGACCGAAACCAGGGTCAGGCAAAAGGCCAGACCTGCGACCAGGCCCGTGACCGCGACCAGGCGGCTTAGGGAGAAGGGATCGAGGAGCATCCCCGCGGCGGTCGCCGTGACCATCATGCCGGCGATCATCATCAGCCAGACGAGGGTCGCCGCGGCCGCGCGCCGGCCGGGCGCGACCAGCTTGGCCAGAAGCACCAGCAGGGACGTCCCGGCCGCCCCGACCCCGCCGCCGATCAGGGCAAAGGCGATGACGGCGAGGGCGATGCCCGCCGCCGGCCGCGTGCCCATCAAGGCGGTCGCGACCGCCGCCAGGCCGCCGCCCAGCGCCAGGACCGCCATCCCGCCGATGATCCAGGGCGTACGCCGGCCACCGACATCGGAGCCGTAGCCCCAGCGTGGCCGGAGCACCTGCACGGCGTAGTGGAAGGCGACCAGCGCACCCGGCAGCATGGCCGGCAGTGCGAGCTCCACCACCATGACCCGGTTCATGGTCGAGGTGGTCAGAACGACGATCGCGCCGAGGGCGCTCTGCACCAGGCCAAGGCGCAGGATCCCGGCCCAGGAGAGCGCCGCGTGGGTCATCCCTTCGCTCCCAGCAGGGCCAGGGCGCTGACCAGCATGCCCAGGACATAGAGGGTGGTGCCGGTGGCGTTGTACCAGGGCGCCCGTTGCTTCGGCGCCTTCAGGAGCCGTTCCATGAGGAAGATCTGTGCAAGCAGCAGCCCGGCCACGCCGGCGGCATGGAGGGCGTGGCCCCAAGCGAAGAGCAGCAGGACCACCGCGACCTGCGGCGCGGCCATGAACCAGCAGGCCAGGCGGGCCGCCCTTTCGACCCCGAGCTGGACCGGCAGGGAATGGACCCCGGTGCGCCGGTCGCCGTCGACCGACTTGAAGTCGTTCAAGGTCATGATCCCGTGGGCGCCGAAGCTGTAGAGGCCGGCCAGGACCAGGACCCGCCAATCGGGCAGCGCGGCGGCCATGACGGCGGCCCCGGTGAACCAGGGGAGTCCCTCGTAGCAGACCGCGACCGCCGTGTTGCCGAGCCAGCCGTTCCGCTTGAGCCGAAAGGGCGGCGCGCTGTAGGCCCAGGCCAGGGCCAGGCCGACCACCGCCGCGGCGAAGCCCCAGGGACCGAGGGCGGTCGCGACAGTCAAAGACAGGAGAGTCCAGCCGATCGCGATAAAGAGGCCCCAGCGCCCCGGCACCCGCCCCGAGGGGATCGGACGCTCCGGCTCGTTGATCGCGTCGACGTGGCGGTCGAACCAGTCGTTGACGGCCTGGCTGGTGCCGCAGACCAGGGGCCCGGCAAGCAGGACACCGGCCACCAGCAGGCTCCAGCGGCCCTCCGTTGGCAGGCCGGCCGAGATGACGCCGCAAGCGTAGGCCCACATGGGCGCGAACCAAGTGATTGGCTTGAGAAGCTGGACGACGGATGTCAGGGCCGGTCGCGTCATACTGTATGATAGAATTGACACATAATATCGTCAATTCTATTTAACAGTCGGCCGGGCCCGTCGGGGCGGAAACGGCACCACGGCCAAGCGTAGGCTCATACCAAGGAGCGCTGTAGACCAGGAACCTCTGGCCGCTCACTCCTTTTTGGAGACTGCCGCAGGGCCCGCCGGCCCCGCTCGCAACTCTGGGGTGCAGTCATGCCGCGCCGGTCGCGGCGTGTCGAGCCGCGCGTCCCGATCAAATGCCGTGGCGTCTGGCTGGAAATGGTAGGCTAACGCGCTAGTTCTGGCGCTCGCCGCCGTGTTCGGACTGCAGGTCACCAAGCCCATAGCGGTGCAGCTTCGCATAGAGGCTCTGCCGGCTGAGGCCCAGGAGCTCGGCCGCCGAGGCGCGGTTGTCGCCGGTCAGTTCCAGGGCCGCCTCGATCGACATGCGTTCGATCATATCCGTGGTCTCGCGGACCAGGTCCTTCAGCGAAACATGTCCGACCAACTCGGTCAGCTGCTCCACCGACTTCGGCAGGCCGCGGCTGGTCGGCTCCTCCTTGAAGCGGCGGCTGCCGACGCCGCGGATCGCGAAGCCGTAGCAGGGCTCGTCGTCGTTCATCACCGAGACGCCGGAGACCTCGACCTCTTCCTTGGATCCCAAGTCGCCCTGGATCGTGGTCCCGAAGAGCCGGACCACACCGTGCTCGCGCAGGTTCGACGTCAGGACGCCCAGGTCGATGTCCGA
Source organism: Kiloniellales bacterium (assembly GCA_030066685.1). Classification (NCBI taxonomy): domain Bacteria; kingdom Pseudomonadati; phylum Pseudomonadota; class Alphaproteobacteria; order Rhodospirillales; species Kiloniellales bacterium. Next base: position 42,260 of record JASJBF010000007.1, read on the forward strand.
TCGGCCCAGCCAGCGGCCGATCGACTGACCCAGGGCCTGCTCTTCGGTCGCCAGCTGCGCCAGATCGAGGAAGGCCGAGTTGGCCGCGAGGATTCGTCCCTGGTCGTCGGTGGCGACGAAACCGTCGGGCATGGTCTCGATGACGTCGAGGAGCCGGGAGCGGGCCTTCGGGACCGCGGCGGCACCCTGGTCGGCGTCCTGCAGGGCGGAGAGCCGGACCAGGAAATGCGCGTTGTTGCCCTGGCGGAACAACGAGGCCGAGACCCGAAGCTGCAGGTCGTTCAATCGGATCTTGGCGCTCTCGCTGGCCGCCTGGCTTGATTTTCGAACCCCTGAAAAGAGCGCCACGATCAGCTCGCGATCCTGGCCGTCGATGTCCTCGGGGAACTTCTGCCCGATGAGCTGACCGGCCGTCGCGCCAAGGAGCTGGATCGCCGCCGGGTTGGCATCGACGACCTTGCGGGTCGAAGCATCGACGATCAGGATCGCTTCGGATGCCATCTGGAACAGCACCCGGTAGCGTGTTTCGGTGTGTCGTAAACGCATGTAGTCGCGCTCCAAGCCTTGTTGTGCGTGTACGAGTTGCTGCTGCAGGGCGGCAAAGCTCCGCAGTTCCCGACCCAAGGCCAGCACTAGGCCATCCTTTCCGACCGGCACGGCGAGATAGCTGATCGGCAGGTCCGGCCCGTCCGCGACCGGGTGGTTGACTTGGCGCCAGCGCGGCGGCTCGCCCTGCACCGCATCGCCGAGCAGAGCCTCGACCTTGGGCCGGCTTTCCACCGTGACCGTATCAAGCCACATTTGGCCAGACCAGTCGTCGACCCCATGCGACAGCAGACTGGTATTGCCGCAGGCCAGGTCGCGGATCACCCCGTCGGCCCCAATGACCAGGGCGATATCGGTGGCCGCGGCGACGACGGCTGCCATGGTGCCCGCGTCGAGCTGCCCGAACGGAACCTCCGGAGACCTGAATCGGCTGAGCTCGCTATCGGAAACTAAATCGTCCATCGCTGCTGTCACATTCCGGCGTTGTCGCTGACTTACATATCAGCGCCTGCCGGGGTTGCCAACGGTCTCCCACGCCCAGACAGCACCAGTCTCAGCAAAGGCGCCTGTTGGAACTCCAGAGCATCTCCTGTGCTCGCGAAACGGCCTTCCGTCCATCACTCGCAATCGCATCCGCGCCGTAGTCCTGCGCCGACCCCGGCCGCTCAACCACTGCGCGTCCGCCAAGTAGAACAGCGATCTGCTGGTTGCGGGAACACTCTCGAATCCGCCGGATCAGTCCTTCCAATCGCAGGAGGCTGGATCCGAGGCTCACCGACACCCCAATCACATCGAACCAATCATCAACCAAGAGCTCGAAGATCGCCTCATCGCCGTCCGGCACCCCGCCCCAGACATCCCAACCGTCGCGGCGGAAGAACTCCGCGACCATGTACATCCCGAAGGTGTGCTGCTCGCCGGGAAAAGTGACCAGGAGGGCCCGCTTGTCCTGATCGACCGCGACACGCCCACTTTCCGTCGCCGGGCTCAAGCCGCGCAGAAGCTGCTGCATACGCGACAACCCAAGAGTGACCGTCATGAAGTCGCAGCGGTCGTCCACCCAGAGATCACCAAGGTGGCGCGCGGCGGGCGCCATCAGGCCCAGGAAAATCGACTCGAGCGACACGCCGCGTCCACGCAGGTCGTCGATGAATCCCCGCGCGCTAGCGGTGTCGTTCTTGATAATGATCGAGGCGAATTCGAGAACGTCGTCGCGGCTTGGCTCGGCGGCTTCCCGACGCGCAGGCTCGATGCGCTTCAAATCAGCCCGATGGGCCAACATCAGCCGAGGAACGATTTCTGTCTCGATTGTGGTCGCGAGCGCGGCCAAACCGGATCCTGACGACGACTCTTTTTCTCGGGGGCTACTCTCTTCTTCTTCGTCTACACAAGACCCAAAAAGATCATATTCCTGCAAGTACTCATCGGCATTTAGTAATTGCCGTAGGCCTGCCATCTGAGCCTCCCTCAGATACTATTTTTTGTTCTTCTTGTGTTGTCCTTTCCCCATTCCCCTATCGCAACCATGGCCTGCATTCTTCCTTCCTGAGAATGCGCTTCACGAGATCGCCCAGCCCTTTGAAGCGGTACACGGCCAGGGCAGGCAGCCTCGTTGCGAGGCCGAAATGCCCGATAACCCATTAACCACGTCGGACATGTTCGTTGAATAGGACACCGTCATCAATGTGTCAAGTAAGCTAGATAGTGTCAATATTGTTGGTCGAAGATAATGTATGATTGGATTGACAATCGGAGGGGGTCCGAATAGACTCTAAACGACCGGACGGCCTCCTTCCCCGCTTCAAGAGAAAGGGGCCGACATCGGGCTCCGTCGAGCCTCGGGGCGAAGAGGCCCGAAGACAGCGGTGCCGGGCAGAACCTGAACGGAGGGATAGTTTCCATGATCCTTATCCCAGACCTCAGCGGAACCGTCGACAGATGCATCGCGCGCTTCGACGTTTGCCCCTGGTCGACGCTTGCCGGAAGCAGCACGCTTCGGCGCGAGCCCTTGTCCCGGCGGCGCGACCATATCCTCTATACGCCCGAACAGAGACGCCGGCGGGACCAGTCGCCCTGGACTCTGGTTCAAGGGGTTCTGGCGCCGCTCCAGTTCGGCATCTTCCTGATCAGCCTCGTCCTCGTGCTCCGATTCCTGGCAACGGGTCTCGGCTTCGAGGCCGCGACCGCTTCTATCGTCGTCAAGACAGTTGCGCTCTACACGATCATGATCACCGGAGCGATCTGGGAGCGTGCCGTTTTCGGCCAGTATCTCTTCGCGCCCGCGTTTTTCTGGGAAGACGTGGTCAGCATGCTGGTGATCGCTCTACACACGGCCTACTTGATCGTTCTGGCAACCCAGATTCTCGACGCCCAGGGGCAAATGCTGCTCGCGCTCGCGGCTTACGCGGCCTACGTGATCAACGCGGCCCAGTTCCTCCTGAAGCTGCGCGCCGCCCGGCGAGAGGCCAGCCCAGGCGGCGCGGCCTTCCGCCCGGCCTGATCGAGTGAGCCGCATCAGCGCCGCCGGAAGCGCACCCGAATTCCCTGCGCCGAGCGCGTCGTCAGCCGGGTGACCGGCCGCACTGACCGCGGATCCACGGCCTCGACCTCGTATCGTCGGATCAGGCGGGCGAGGATCAGGGTGCTTTCCACCGTCGCAAAGGCAGCGCCGACGCAAAGCCGGCGACCTGCCCCGAAGGGCAGATAGGCGCTCTGGGTCCACTCCTGCTCCCGCTCCGGCAGGAAGCGGTCGGGATCGAAATGCTCCGGATTCCGCCACAGCGCCCTGTGGCGATGCATGATCCAGGGCGAGATCATGATCATGGCGCCGCGCGGCACCGCGAGGGCGCCGATTCGCCCCGGCTCGAGCGCGACCCGCGGGATGAAGGCGAGCGGCGGATAGAGCCGCAAGGTTTCGCGAAAGACGTTGCGCACGAAGGTGAGCCTCTTGGTCGCCTCGAAGCCGATCGGACCCTGCGCGCAGACCGACTCGACCTCGGCCCGGATCCGTGCGGCGGCCTCGGGCCTCTGCGACAGGATGAAGAAGGCCCAGGCCAGCGCCCCAGCCGTGGTCTCGTGTCCGGCCAGAAAGAAGACGCCGATCTGGTCGATCAGCTCTTCGCGCGAAAATCCCTCGCCGGTCTCCGGATCCCGCGCCGCGATGACCTCGCCGGCGATATCGTTGAGCGGCCGGTCCGCGGTGTCGAGCCGCGCATCGATCAAGCTGCCTAAATGCCGGCGGATCAGCATCGAGGCCTGAACCACCGAACGAGGCTGCTTGACGGCCGCCCAGGGCCGGCCGAGCCAGAGCCGCAGGATCTGAACGTTGGCGACCGAGTCCTGAAACCGCGCGAACGCCTTGAAGATCTCACGCGCCGCTTGGCTTTCCAGGGACACCGAAAAGATGGTCCGGTAGATGATGTCCGCCGTTAGGTGGCTCATCGCCGTCTCCAGGGAGACGGCTTCGCGGCACTCGGCCAGGGTGTCCAGGCGGCGCTCGAAGTCGGCGACGGCCGCCGCCATCCCTCTAAAGGCCCGGCTCACCTGCATGTGGGAGAAGGCCGCCTCGATCATCCGCCGTTGGCGCCGCCAGGTCTCGCCGCTCGACACGAAGATGCTGTCCCCGACCAGGGGCTGCAGGGCGCCCACCATGAGGTCGTTTTTGGGAAAGCTCTCGGCCTCTCCGGTCAGAATCTGGCGCACCAGGGTCGGATCGTTGACCAGGACGATCTTGCGGCGGGTCCGCCCGACCTCGGTCAGCAAAACCCGGTAGGCCTCGTCCGGCATCAGGCTGAGCAGGTCGCGCTGGCTGCTGAGGATGCCCTTCAGCAGGGCCCGGACCGGCGTGGTCGGGACCGGCGCCGGCGGCCGATAGAGCCCTTCCGGCCCGGCCGTCGTCCGGTCAAGCGGCATTGACGCCAGCCTCGTCTGCGCAGGCGACCACGGAGGCGGTCGAAAGCGGCTGGCCCCCCTCCCAGCGGCCCGCCGCATGCAGCACGCGGAAGCGCGCGAAGAGCTCCTCGCTGAACCAGCCGCCCTCCCGGACGCGGGCGATCGCCTCTGCGTGAAAGCCACGGTAGGCGAAAGCTTCCATGGCGCGGCGGTCCGACCAGATGGAGAAGGTGACCTGATGCAGCCAGGGGACTTCGCCCAGGCCGATCTTGAAGAGCAGCTGCGGCTGCGCGCGGATGGCCGCGCTGATGTTCGGCACACGCCGCCAGAAGGCCAAGGCGTGCTGCGGCTTGACCGAGGCGCGCGTCAGCACGGCGATCGCGCTATCCTCCGAAAGGCCGGGCTCGGACGAAAGGGTGAAGGGCGCCGCGCGGTCCCATTGGCCGCGGCATTGGGTCGCCCCGAGGAAAACCGTCCAGTCTTCGGCCGCGTGGGCGCGATAGCGTCGATAGACTGCGCTCTCCGCCACGCGGGCCTGGCCTTCCGCCAACGACGGCCAGGTGGCCAGGATCGCGTAGACCGAGAAATTGGGAAAAGGGTGAAAGCCCTCGCGCGTCCCGCTGCCCAGCAGCTTGTGGAAGCCGATGCCCGGGATCGCGCGCAGGGGTCGGCGGGCGAAGAGCATCTGGGAGAAGGCCCACAGCTTGTTCCCGGACCCTTCGAAGCGGAAGAAGGAGAGAGACACCGCTTTCATGTTCCTACCGCTCGGAAAAAGCGCTATACACTTTGGCTGTCAATTAAACTCGACACTGGCGCCGCTGTCACGCCATATTGCTTGCACCGGAAGGGTGGTCTTCGCTGCGATGAACGGGATCGGCCGCAAGGCACTGCAGACGGCGCCGCGGGTCTCGGTGATGCCGGGCCTCGGCAGAACCGGCTGTCCTGCTAGACTTCGCCAGCCTTAGGACAGAGTGCGTGCAAAGAGCCTTTCCCTTTTCCGCTATCGTCGGCCAGAACCAGATCAAGCTCGCCCTCTTGATCGTCGCGGTCGATCCTTCGATCGGCGGGGTTCTGATCTTCGGCGACCGCGGAACCGGCAAGTCAACCGCGATCCGCGGCCTCGCCGCCCTGCTGCCGAAGATGCGGGCGATCGTCGGTTGTCCCTATGGCTGCGCGCCCGAGACCACCGCGGGGCTCTGCGACCACTGCGATGACAAGACGGGAAAAGCCGCGCCCAAGAGCCATCTGGTGCCGGTGCCGGTGATCGACCTGCCGCTCGGGGCCACCGAAGACCGGGTGGTCGGGGCGCTGGACCTCGAACGCGCCCTGACCGTCGGAGAGAAGGCCTTTGAGCCGGGCCTGCTCGCCCGGGCCAACCGCGGCTTCCTCTACATCGACGAGGTCAACCTGCTGGAGGACCACTTGGTCGACCTGCTGCTCGACGTCGCCGCCTCGGGCGAGAACCTGGTCGAGCGCGAGGGCTTGAGCGTACGGCATCCGGCCCGCTTCGTGCTGATTGGCAGCGGCAATCCCGAAGAAGGCGAGCTGCGCCCGCAACTCCTGGACCGCTTCGGCCTCTCGGTCGACGTCCAGACCCCCGGCGACGTCGCCACGCGGGTCGAGGTGGTGCGGCGCCGGGACTCCTTCGAACGCGATCCGGAGGCCTTCGGCACCCGGTGGCAGGCGGAGGACGACAAACTGCGTCGGCGGATCGGCGCGGCGCGCAAGCGGCTCGGCGAGGTCGAGGTCCCGGACGCGGTCTACGAGCAGGGTGCCGAGCTTTGCCTCGCCCTGGGGACCGACGGGCTGCGCGGCGAACTGACGCTGATCCGCGCCGCGCGCGCCGCTGCGGCCCTGGAGGGCCGGAAGCCCGTCGCCCGCCGTCATCTGCAACAGGTCGCCCCCCTCGCCCTCAGGCACCGGCTGCGCCGCGACCCGCTCGACGATGCCGGCTCCAGTGTCCGGGTCGAGCGCGCGATCGAGGAGGTTTTTGGGTCGCGATGAAGACCCGACGGCAGCCGAACTCCCTGCCCGCCGACGCGATCCTGGCCGCGGCCCTGGCAGCAACGGCGCCGCTGGCGCTGGGCGGCGTGTCCCTGCGGTCCCGCCCCGGCGAGCAGCGCGAGGCCTGGCTGGCTCGGTTCCATGGCCTGCTGCCGCAGGACGTGCCCCGACCGCGGTTGCCCCTGCACATCAGCGACGACCGTCTGCTCGGCGGGTTGGACCTTGCCGCGACCCTGCGGAGCGGACGCCCGATGGGTCAGCGGGGCCTGCTCGCCGACTGCGACGGCGGGGTCCTGACGATTCCCATGGCCGAGCGGACCCCTGCCGCCTTGGCGGGAAAGCTCGCGGCCGTGATGGATGCGCGGGCCATCGTCTTGGAGCGCGACGGGCTTGCCGCGCGGCATCCGAGCGCCTTCGGCGTCATCCTGCTCGACGAGGGCCTCGCCGAGGACGAAGCGCCGCCGTCCTGCCTTCTGGACCGGCTCGCCTTCCACCTGCACCTGGAACCACGCGGCGGCGGCGAGGACCCGCCGCCCGGATTGCACACCATCACGCCCGACGACGTCGCCGCCGCGCAACGGCGGCTGCCCGCCGTGGAGGCCCGTGATGACGCCGTCGAAGCGCTCTGCGCCGCAAGCCTGGCCCTGGGTATCGCCTCGGCGCGCGCGCCCCGCTTTGCGCTGACCGCCGCGCGCGCCTCGGCCGCCCTCTTCGCACGCGACCGTGTCGGCGAGGACGACACGGCCCTGGCGGCGCGCCTGGTCCTGGCGCCGCGCGCCACGCAGCTTCCGGCCGGGGAGCCGCCCGCGGAAGCTCAGGAGCCCGAGGCGTCGCGGGACCAGTGCAACGGGGAGGACCCAAGGTCGCCGGAGCGGGACGCGGAGGGCCGAAATCCGGAGGCCCTGGAGGACGTCGTGCTGGCGGCGAGCAAGGCCGCCATTCCACGCGACCTGCTGGCGCAGCTCATGGCCGGCAAGGACCGGCGCAGCCGGGAGTCGGGCAGCGGACGCGCAGGACCGCTCCGCGCGACGACGACGCGCGGCCGCCCCGTGGGCGCGCGCCGCGGGACGCCGAAGCTGGGCCAGCGCCTGAACGTGCTCGAGACCCTGCGGGCGGCGGCGCCCTGGCAGGCGATCCGCCGGCGCGAGCAGGCCGACCGGCCGCCGGCCATGGCGCCGCGCGTCCTGATCCGCCGGGAGGACTTCCGGATCACCTGCTACAAGCATCATCCGGAGACCACGACCATCTTCGTCGTCGACGCCTCCGGCTCTGCCGCGCTGCACCGTCTGGCCGAGGCCAAGGGCGCGGTGGAGCTGCTCCTCGCGGATTGCTACATCCGCCGGGACAGCGTCGCCCTTCTGACCTTCAAGGGCCGCGGCGTCGAGCTGCTGCTGCCGCCGACCCGCTCGCTGGCCCGGGTCAAGCGCTGCCTGGCCGGCTTTCCGGCCGGCGGCGGCACGCCTTTGGCGGCGGCCATCGACGCGGCCGCAACCCTGGCCGACGGGCTGCGGCGCAAGGGGCAGTCGCCGGTGGCCGTGTTCCTCACCGACGGCCGCGGCAACATCGCGCGGGACGGGTCGGCGGATCGCGACGCTGCCGAAGGCGACGCGCGCACCGCCGCCCGTGCTCTGGCCGCGAGCGGGCTCGCAAGCCTCCTGGTGGACATCTCGCCACGACCGCGTCCGATCGGCCGCCAGCTCGCCGAGGCGATGCGCGCCACCTACATGGCGCTGCCCCAGGCCGACGCGGCGGCGCTGTGCAACGCGGTCCAGGCCCACGCAGACCCGAGCCGCTGAAGGCAATGCTCGGGCGCAGCAGGCTGGCCTGGGAGCGGGACGGCGCCGACTGGCCCAATCGCGCGCAGAGCGACTTCGTCTCGGCGGCCGGACTGAAGTGGCACGTCCAGCGCGAAGGGCGCGGGCCGCAAGCGCTGTTGATCCACGGCACCGGGGCCTCCACCCATTCCTGGCGCGACCTGAGTCCCATCCTGGCGGAAGACTTCACGGTCATCGCCCCGGACCTCCCGGGCCACGGATTCACGGACCGGCCGGCCAGCTTCCGGCTTTCGCTGAACGGCATGGCCGAGTCCCTGGCCGGCCTGCTGCGCAGCCTCGAGCTCGACCCGGTCGTGGTGGTCGGCCATTCCGCGGGCGCGCCCATTGCCGCCCGCATGTGCCTGGACGGCAAGATTACGCCCAAGCTTGTCGTCAGCATCAACGGGGCCTGGCTCCCCTTCCGCGGCGCCTCCGGAGTCCTCTTCCCCTTGATGGCGCGGGCGCTGTTCTTGAACCCCCTGACACCGCGCGTCTTCGCAACCCTCGCCGACCGCGGGCGCGTCGCACGCTTGATCCGGCAGACCGGCTCGGACCTGGACGAAGCGGGGATCGCACTTTATCAGCGGCTGCTGCGCAGCCCGTCGCACGTCGCCGGCGCGCTCGGGATGATGGCCAACTGGAACCTGGAGCCCCTCAACCGGGACCTGCGCCGGCTCGCGCCCGAGCTTCTGTTGATCGTCGGCGAGTCCGACCTCGCGATCCCCCCCGCGACCGCGGAGAAGGTCGGCCGTATGGTCCCCAAGGCCGAGGTTCGGCGGCTGCCCGGGCTCGGGCACCTCGCCCACGAGGAAGCGCCGGAGACGGTCGCCGGAACGATCCTCGACGCGGCCAGGGCCCTCGACCTCCTGTCCGACGACTGACTCGGGTCCGTCTGTAAAGCGGCGTTGCGAAAATTTGCTTTACAGGCTTTAATGTCAAAACATGTTGACGCATCTGGACCGACCGCGACCTTCCGAAACCGGTGACCCTCGCCGCGCGCATGCCGTGGTGATCGGCAGCGGCTTCGGCGGACTCGCGGCCGCGGTCCGGCTCGGGGCGCGGGGCTACCGGGTCACGGTCCTCGAGAAGCTCGACGCCCCCGGCGGGCGCGCCTACGTGTTCCGGCAGGACGGCTTCACCTTCGACTCGGGCCCCACGATCATCACCGCGCCCTGGCTGCTCGAGGAGCTCTGGGCGCTCTGCGGCCGGAACCTCCACGACGACATCGAGCTCAAGTCGCTTTCGCCCTTCTACGACATCCGCTTCGACGACGGGTCGGTCTTCACCTACAGCGGCGATCCCGAGGCGATGCGCGCGCAGATCCGCAAGTTCTCGCCGGACGACGTGCCGCGCTTCGAGCGCTTCATGCACCGGAGCAAGAAGATCTACGACTACGGCTTCGACGTGCTTGCCGACGTGCCCTTCCATTCCTTCGGCACCATGCTGAAGGCGGTGCCCAAGATCCTCCAGCTCGGCGGATACCGCACGGTCTACGGCCTGGTCTCGCGCTATATCCGCGATCCCCGGCTCCGCATCGCGATCAGCCTTCATCCGCTGCTGATCGGCGGCAACCCCTACGCCGTGACGGCGATGTACTGTCTGATCAATCACATGGAGCGGGCCTGGGGCGTGCACTTCGCGATGGGTGGGACCGGCGAGGTGGTCAAAGGGCTGGTCGGCCTGATCCGCAACCAGGGCAACAGCCTGCGCTGCAACGCCGAGGTCCGGCGGATCCTCGTGGCGGACGGACGGGCGAAGGGTGTAGAGCTGACCGACGGCACGCGCATCGACGCCGACGTCGTGGTCTCCAACGCCGACGCCGCCTGGACCTACAACAAGCTCCTGCCGGCCAAGGGCCGCCGGCGCTGGACACCGCGCAAGGTCCGGCGGACCCACTATTCGATGGGCCTCTTCGTCTGGTACTTCGGCACCAACCGGCGCTTCCCCGCGATCAAGCACCACAGCATGGTCCTCGGGCCCCGCTACCGGGGCCTGCTGCGGGACATCTTCAAGCGAAAGATCGTGGCCGAGGACTTCAGCATCTACCTGCACCGGCCGACCGCGACGGACCCGGCCCTGGCGCCGCCGGGCTGCGACACCTTCTACGCCCTCTCGCCGGTCCCGCACCTGGAGGCCGACTTCGACTGGGAAGCCGGCGCTGAAGCCTACCGGCAGGCGATCGCGGAGCGCCTGGAAGAGACGGTCATGCCGGGGCTGCGCGACTCGGTCGTCTCCTCCCGGGTCATGACCCCGAAGGACTTCGAGTCGCGCTACAACTCCTACCTCGGCGCCGGATTCGGCCCGGAACCGCTGCTCTGGCAGAGCGCCTGGTTCCGGCCGCACAACAGCAGCGAGGAAATCGCCGGCCTCTACATGGTCGGCGCCAGCACGCATCCGGGCGCCGGGATCCCGGGCGTGATCGCTTCCGCACGTGTCTTGGACAAGGTGGTGCCCCATGCGGCTGAGCTGGTCTGAGTGGCGCTATGCCAACCTGGAGGACCGGCGCACCTGCCGGAAGCTGATCCGGCAGGGCTCGCGAAGCTTCTTCGCGGCCTCCCTTCTGCTGCCCGCGGACCTGCGCGACCCCGCCTACGCGATCTATGGCTTCTGCCGGCTGGCCGATGACGACGTCGACCTGCGGGTCGGCGGCGCGGCGCCGATCGCCCGGCTGAAGCGGCGCCTGGACGCCATCTACGATGGCCGGCCTTGGAACCAGGCCTCGGACCGCGCGCTGGCGGATGTCGTTGCCTTCTATGACCTGCCGCGCACCCTGTTCGACGCCCTGCTCGAGGGGCTGGAGTGGGACGACCAGGGCCGAAGCTACGACGGCATCGAGGAGCTTCACGCCTACGCGGCGCGGGTCGCCAGCGCGGTCGGCGCCATCATGACCTGCCTCATGGGCCGCCGGGCGCCCGGCACCCTGGCCCGGGCCTGCGATCTGGGCGTTGCGATGCAGCTGACCAACATCGCGCGGGACGTCGGGGAGGACGCCCGCGCCGGCCGCCTCTACCTGCCCCGCAACTGGCTCCTGGAGGCCGGTATCGACCCGGCGCGCTTCCTCGCCGAGCCGGTCATGAGCCCCGAGCTGGGTTCCGTCATCAGGCTGCTCCTGGAGCACGCGGACACGCTGTATCGGCGCTCGCTGGTCGGGATCGCCGATCTGCCCCTCTCTTGCCGTCCCGCCATCAACGCGGCGCGCCGCCTCTATGCCGAGATTGGCAACGCCGTCGTGGCCCGAGGCTACGACTCCGTCACGGCGCGCGCGGTCGTGTCACCGCGCCGGAAGTTTGCCGTCCTGCTTTATGCCGTCGCCGAATCGACCCTGATCAGCGAGCGCTCGAGCGCGCCCGGACTTGCGGCAACGCGATTCCTCGTCGATGCGGTGACCGAGCAGGCCGCCTATCGTGGAAGCTCGCAGGACCCGGAGATCGAGTCGCGCACCGAGTGGGTCATCGACCTCTTTCAAAGGCTGCGCGAGCGCGACTACCTGGGCGATGCCAGCGGCAGCACCGCCTGAGCCATGGCCGCCCCGGATCTCTCCCTCGTCGTCTTCGTCCTAGCCAGTCTGCTCGCCGCCTCGAGCGGCGCGATCTTTCGGGCCGGCCCTTGGTACAGCGACCTGCGCAAGCCGAGCTGGCGGCCGCCAAACTGGCTCTTCGGGCCGGTCTGGATGGTTCTCTACGCGATGATCGCGCTGTCGGGCTGGATCGTCTGGCGCAGCGCGCCGGCGGATCAGGTTCTGATCGCCATGCTGATCTACGGGGTCCAGCTGGTCTTCAACGCCCTCTGGTCCTACTGCTTCTTCGGGCTTCGCCAGCCGGGCCTCGCCCTGGCCGACATGAGCGCCCTCTGGATCTCGATCCTGCTGACCATGCTGGTCTTCTATCCGGTCTCGGCCCTGGCCGCGGGGCTGCTGCTGCCTTACCTGCTCTGGGTCAGCTTCGCCTGGCGCTTGAACCATGCGATCTGGCGCCTGAACGCGCCGGCCCGCGGGCACGAAGGTGCCGTCTGAAGTCCGACTGCCGCCAAGGCGGGGGTCAGGGCATTATCCGATCAGATGGAATCGCTTCGCGATCCATCTGGCCGGGTGTAATGCTCTAATTCCAACGCATGAGCGCACTACTCCCGACTAGACGCGAACGCGTCTGATCGGGAAGTGCGCTAAGTCAGCCGCCGCGCCGCGGCATCCGGAAGGGTAACATCATCTGCACCAGCCGCTTGTCGAAGCGGTCCAGCGACAGGCCCTCGTGCATGGCGAGGACCGCCGGCTCGATCAGGTCCAGCGACAGCATCGACCGGGAATAGAAAGGCGTGTCCTCCAGAGTCTTGATCACCTCGGCGCCCCCGCTTGGATCGGCGCGGGTCTCGCGTCCCAGGCCCCAGAGGGTGCCGGGCAGCCTGACGCGCGGCGGCACCTCGAAGTCTTCGATCTTGCCGCTGCGGTCGACGCGAAGCGCGAGCGGGCCTTCGCGGCCGTCCCTGAAAACCGGATCGTAGAGCAGCGCCGCGCTGCCGTCGGAAAGATGCGCGCGCGACCAGCTCCAGCGGGAGAAGCCCGCCTCCAGGGGCTCGCCGCCCTCGTTGCTGTCCAGGTAGCCGTCGCCCGTCCAGCTAAGGCCCGGCTGTTCCAGGGCCACGTCCACCCGCGCCATGGGCGCGATCGGCCACCAGCGGTGGCGACGCGCCGGATCGAGCTCGAAGCAGCGCTCGGTGACGTTCTTGGGGGAGAGGCGGACCCGCCCCTTGATGCGCCGCGGCAGCGGGACGGCGACCTCGTCCAGGTCGATGATCAGGCCGTCGTTCTCCCAGCGGGCGAGGCTCGGCCCGATGGCCAGGGCGTCGGGCGCCGTTTCCAGGGCGGGCCGCGCGCGCTCGGTCATGGCCCAGCGCCGGTGGGAGCGGCCGTAGAGCGCGACATTGACCGCGACGTGGTCGCGCGGATCGCCGCCGCCCCGCCGCCGCGCCAGCGCGTAGTAGGGCGAGAATACGCTGCCGATAAAGAGGATGATGGTCAGGCCGTAGCGGCCGTCGTCGCTGAAGGCGTCTAGGTACCACCAGACATAGCCACCGGATGGAACCGCCGCGTCGAAGCGCGGTCCGCGGCCAAGCTCTCCGCCGCCATAAGGCCGGAGAGGGTCGCCATCGGCACCCCCGGCCCCGGATGAACGCTGCCGCCGGCCAGGTAAAGCCCGGGGATCGCCGTCCGGCAGCCCGGCCGCTGAAGCGCCGCCCGCCAGCCGTGCGACGCCCGGCCGTAGAGCGCGCCGCCGGTCCCCGGGAAGAGCCGGTGAAAGTCGCTCGGCGTCACCACCTGTGTCTTGCCCGGATCCTGCTCGATCTCCAGACCGCAGTGCCGGAGCAGGGAGAAGGTCTGGCTTTCGCATGCGTCGATCTCCGCTTTCTGAAAGGCGTAGCGATCCCCGGCGGCCGGGGCATTGACCAGGCAGAACAGCCGTTCCGCGCCCTCCGGCACCGGGTCTGACTCTTCCAGGCGGTCCTGCGCGCAGACATAGACCGTCGGCGCGGCGGGCAGCCTGCGCCGCTCGAAAAGGTCGTCGAACTCGCGGCGATAGTCGTCGGAAAAGAACACGTTGTGGCGCAACAGGGGAAAGCCGCTGGCCTTCGCCTCCATCAGCCAGGTCACGGCGGAAAGAGAACGGCTGCCGGCGGGCGGCGCCGGCACCGCACGCCGGACCTCGTTTCCGAGCAGGCCGGCCGCTAGCGCGGCACTGTCGCCATTCATGACCACCGCGTCGGCCTCGAGATGCTCGCCCGTGTCCAGGCGGACGCCGACGACGCGACCCCCGGCACGCGTGATCTGGTCGACATGGGCCTCGTAGCGGAGGCTGCCGCCGCGTGCGGCCAGCAGATCGGCCAACGCCAGGGCGAGCGCGTGCATGCCGCCCTCGACGTACCAGACCCCGGCCTGCTCGACGTGGGCGACCAGCATCAGGGTCGCCGGGGCTGCGAAGGGCGAGGAGCCGCAGTAGGTCGCGTAGCGCCCGAAGAGCTGCTGCAGGCGCGGGTCGCCGAATCGGCGGCCGAGGGCGCGCCACATGGTGTTGAAGGGACTGAGGCGGCTCATGGCCGAGAGGCTGCCGAAGCCGAAGGCGCCGACCAAACCCGCCACGTCCGGAGCCGGGCGGCACAGGAAGGGGTCTTTCAGCATGCGGAAGATCTCGGCCGACTCGGCGCAGAAGGCGCGGTAGTTGCGCGCCTCGCCCGGCCCGGCGAAGGCCGCGATCGAATCGGCGGAGCGGTCGATATCGGCATAGAGGTCCAGGACCGGACTGTTCCGCCAGGCGTGGCGCGCTAGAACCTCCGCCGGCCGCAGGCGTACGTGATCGTCGAAGGACTCGCCGATCGCCGCGAAGAGCCGGTCGAAGACCCACCGCATCGTGAAGACCGTCGGCCCGGCATCGAGAAGGCCCGAGCCCACGGCGACCCGCCGCATCTTGCCGCCGGGGGCCGCGGCCCGCTCCACGACCGTCACCCGGAATCCTTGGGCCGCCAGGCGGAGACCCGCCGCCAGCCCGCCGATCCCGGCTCCGATTACGATGACCCGCTCGGCCGTCATCCCTGGACTTGCACCTTTGTCATTGCAGCTTGACATATCTACTGTATAGTTCTCACGACACTTTTCCATGACAAATTGCCGGACCGACCTTTCCGCGGGCCCCGGCAAAACAGTGGGAGGGACCGCATGCAGGCGCAGACTCGCATCGAGACAGGCTTGGCGGCGGCCCTAGACCGGGCGGCCCGCCCCGGTGCCCCCAAGCGTCTGGCCGAGGCCATGCGCTACGCGGTCTTTCCCGGCGGCGCCCGGATCCGTCCGCAGCTCTGCCTGGCGGTGGCGGCCAGTTGCGGCGACGACGATCCCGAGACCGCAACCGCCGCCGCGGTCGCGATCGAGCTGCTCCACTGCGCCTCGCTGGTGCACGACGACCTGCCCTGCTTCGACGCCGCCGACACCCGGCGCGGCAAGCCCGCCGTGCATCGGGCCTACGGCGAGCCGATCGCGGTCCTGGCCGGCGATGCCATGATCGTCCTGGCCTTCGAGACCCTGTCCTTCCGGATCCCGCAGGCCCCGGCGCGCGTGGCCGGCCTGCTGCGCATCGTCGCCGGCTCGGTCGGCATGCCCTTCGGCATCGTCGCCGGCCAGGCCTGGGAGTCGGAGCCGGACGCGATCCTGGCCGACTATCAGCGCGCCAAGACGGGCTCGCTCTTCGCCGCCGCGACCGAGACCGGCGCCGTGGCGGCGGGCGGCGACGCGACCCTCTGGCGCATGCTCGGCGAACGCCTTGGCGAAGCCTACCAGGTCGCCGACGACATCCACGACGTGATCGGCGATGCCAAGGCCATGGGCAAGCCGATCGGCCAGGACGCCAGCTTCGACCGCCCGAACGCGGTGATGTATCACGGCCTGGAGGGCGCGACGAAGCACCTGAAGCAGCTGCTGCAGGACGCCAAGGATTCGATCCCGCCGAGCCCCGGGGCAGCCGCCCTGCGCAAGCTGATCGAGGCGGAATCGAAGCGCTTCCTGCCCGCCGAGCTCGCGCAGGACGTCGCCTGAGCGGAGCGATCACCATGGCGGTGGCCGAGGCAGGCGGCGCGACGTCGACCCGGTCCCTGACCCCGGCGGACCGGCTGCGCGAGGCCGTGACGCGGCTCATCGCCTCTCGCTGGTTCCAAAGCTGGGCCGGCCGCTTTCCGCCGACCCGGGCCTTGGCGCGCCGGCAAGCCGAAGCGCTCTTCGACCTCTGCGCCGGCTTCGTCTACTCGCAGGTCCTCCGGGCCTTCGTCGAAACCGGCCTGCTGGACGCCCTGAGGACCGGTCCGAAGTCGCCGCGCGACCTGGCCGGCCTGGCGGGCCTGCCGGCAGAGCCGCTCGACCGCCTGCTGCGGGCGGCCGTCGCGCTCGGCCTGGCGGCACCGCGCAGCCAGAGTCGCTACGGACTGGGAATCCGGGGCGCGGCCCTGGCGGGCAATCCGGGCGCGGTCGCCATGATCCGGCATCACAAGCTGCTCTATGACGACCTTGCCGACCCTGTCGCCCTGCTGCGCGGCGAAGCGGCCCCGACCCGAACCTGCCAGTACTGGTCGTACCTTGCCGCCGAGCAACCGGACGGCCTCTCCGCCGACGCGGTCGCCGACTACAGCGACCTCATGGCCGTGTCCCAGGTCATGGTCGCCGAGATCGTCGCGGCCGACTTCCGCTTCCGGGACCACCGGCGGATTCTCGACGTCGGCGGCGGCACCGGGACCTTCCTGGAGCGCGTGGCAGCGCAGGCGCCGGAGTCCGCCTTGACCCTCTTCGACCTACCGTCGGTGGCGGCGCAGGCCGAAAGACGCCTCGCGCGAATCGGCCTGGCCGAAAGGGTCCGCGCCGTCGGTGGCGATTTCTTCTCCGATCCCCTGCCCGCCGGTCAGGACCTGATCACCCTGGTCCGGGTCGTCTACGACCACGACGACGACAACGCCCTGCGGCTGCTGAAGAGCTGCCGGGCGGCCTTGACGGGGAACGGTGCCCTGTTGATCGCCGAGCCCATGTCGGGCGCGGCCTCGGGCGGGCAGATCGCCGATGCCTACTTCGGGTTCTATCTGTTGGCTATGGGTTCCGGCGCGACCCGAAGCCCCGCCGAGCATAGCGCCTTGCTGCACAAGGCCGGCTTCGGCCGGGTCAAGGCGCTGCCGACTCGGATGTCCGCCCTGGTCCGCCTGGTCGAGGCACGCCCTTAACCCGAAGGGTGTTCCGGCGGCGTTGTGAATTCAGATTGACATATTTAACTGTCATGTCAGACTTACAAACTGGCGCATCAGCGTCAGACCTCCGCACTGCTTTGCAGTGCCCAGCGACGGGAACGACCATGGAAGCCCTTGCGGTCGTCTTGCAGGAGCCCCGCCAGCTCAGCCTTGAGCGGCTGCCGATCACGCCGCCCGGCGCGGCGGACATCGTGGTTGACACCAGGTGGAGCGGCATCAGCACGGGCACCGAGCGGCTGCTCTGGTCGGGGCGCATGCCAGCCTTCCCTGGCATGGGCTACCCGCTGGTTCCGGGCTACGAATCGGTCGGCGAGGTCGTCGAGGCCGGGCCCGACGCCGGCAAACGGCCGGGCGAGACCGTCTTCGTGCCCGGCGCGCAGTGCTACGGCCGCGTGCGCGGCCTCTTCGGCGGGGCCGCCGGCCGTTTGGTCACCGCGTCGAAACGGGCGATCTCCATCGATCCGGCGCTGTCGAAGCACGGCGTTCTCCTGGCCCTCGCCGCCACGGCGCAGCACGCGATAGCAGGACGCGGCCGCGACGCGGGCCTGCCGGAGCTGATCGTCGGCCACGGCGTGCTCGGCCGCCTGCTGGCGCGGTTGACTCTGGCGCTCGGCGGCGAGGCTCCGACGGTGTGGGAGACCGAGCCGCTGCGCCGGCAGGGCGCGATCCCCTACACGGTCTGTCATCCCGACGACGACGAACGGCGGAACTACGGATTGATCTACGACGTCAGCGGCGACGCCGGACTGATCGACAGCCTGATCGGGCGCCTGGCACCGGGCGGCGAGCTCGTCCTCGCCGGGTTCTACGAGGACCGCCCATCCTTCGCCTTTCCCCCGGCCTTCATGCGCGAGGCGCGGATTCGGGTCGCCGCCGAATGGAAGCCCGAGGACTTGTCGGCGGTGAAAGCCCGGATCGAAGCCGGCGAGCTGGCGATCGACGACCTGATCACGCATCGCGCGCCCGTCTCGCGGGCCCGCTCGGCCTATCGCAACGCCTTCGAGGATCCGGCCTGCCTGAAGATGGTCCTGGATTGGAGTGGAAGCTCATGACAGATCCGAACGCCGCTGCCCAACAGGCCAGAACCGAAGCCCTGCGCGCCGAAGCCGCGCAGGAGCCGGATCCGGTGCCGAGCGGCGCGGTCAAGAAAGAGACCCAGATCATCGCGATCTACGGCAAGGGCGGCATCGGCAAGAGCTTCACGCTCTCCAACCTCAGCTACATGATGGCCCAGCAGGGCAAGAAGGTCCTGCTGATCGGCTGCGACCCGAAGAGCGACACGACCTCGCTGCTGTTCGGCGGGCGCAGCGTCCCGACCATCATCGAGACCTCGGGCCGCAAGAAGGACGCCGGCGAGGAGGTCGCGATCGGCGACGTCTGCTTCGTGCGCGACGGAGTCTACGCCATGGAGCTCGGCGGGCCGGAGGTCGGACGCGGCTGCGGCGGACGCGGCATCATCCACGGCTTCGAGCTGCTCGAGAAGCTGGGCTTCCACGACTGGGACTTCGACTACGTGCTGCTCGACTTTCTGGGCGACGTGGTCTGCGGCGGCTTCGGACTGCCGATCGCCCGGGACATGTGCCAGAAGGTCATCGTCGTCGGCTCCAACGACCTGCAGTCGCTCTACGTCGCGAACAACGTCTGCTCGGCGGTCGAGTACTTCCGCAAGCTTGGCGGCAACGTCGGCGTCGCCGGCATGGTCATCAACAAGGACGACGGCACCGGCGAGGCCCAGGCCTTCGCCGAGACCGTCGGCATCCCCGTGCTCTCCGCCATCCCGGCAAACGAGGCGATCCGGCGGAAGAGCGCGAACTACGAGATCGTCGGAACGCCGGGCGGGGAATGGGGCACGCTCTTCGAAGACCTGGCGACCAACGTGGCCGAAGCGCCGCCGCTGCAACCGACTCCCCTGAGCCAGGACGGCCTGCTGGGCCTGTTCTCCAGCGAGGAGACTGGGCGCGACGTGGTGCTGCAGCCGGCCAGGCTGGAAGACATGTGCGCCACCTCCTCCACTCTGCAGAAGGAGTCCCTTGAGGTCGTCTACGAGACGGTTTGAGAACCTTCGAGGCCCGAGACAGGAATTACGGCAGAACAGCAGCGCCATGACCTACGACCCGCCAGAGTCCGATCAGCCCACAAGCCAGGCCGCCGACGCGGCAGCGGCGCCGGACATCGACCTCGCGGCGACGGCGTCGGACGGGCTGGGCTGCCACGCCGGGGCCGAGGAGTTGCGCGCCGCGGCGGAAAAGGCCGGCAAGAGCGAGGTCCTGGCACGCTACGCGGAGGACTACCCGGCAGGTCCGCACGACAAGCCGCAGAGCATGTGCCCCGCCTTCGGGTCCCTGCGGGTCGGCCTGCGGATGCGACGCACCGCCTCGGTCCTTTGCGGCTCCGCCTGCTGCGTCTACGGGCTGACCTTCACCTCGCATTTCTACGGCGCCCGCAGAACCGTCGGCTACGTGCCCTTCAACTCGGAGACCCTGGTCACCGGCAAGCTTTACGAGGACATCCGCGAGGCGGTCCATCAGCTCGCCGACCCGGAACTCTACGACGTGGTGGTCGTGACCAACCTCTGCGTCCCGACGGCCTCCGGCATCCCCCTGCAAATGCTGCCCAAGGAGATCAACGGCGTCCGGATCGTCGGGATCGACGTGCCCGGCTTCGGGGTGCCGACTCACGCGGAGGCCAAGGACGTGCTCGCCGGCGCGATGCTGAACTACGCGCGCCTGGAGGCCGAGCAGGGCCCGGTCCTGGCACCGCGCGGCGGAGTCAGCGAGAAGCCGACGGTAACCCTCCTCGGCGAGATGTTCCCGGCGGATCCGGTCGGCATCGGCCAGCTGCTGGCGCCGCTCGACCTCGCGGCCGGTCCGGTGGTGCCGACCCGGGAATGGCGCGAGCTTTACGGCGCCCTGGACTGCGCCGCCGTCGCCGCGATCCATCCCTTCTACACCAGCGCCTGCCGGGAGTTCTCGGCGGCGGGGCGGCAGATCGTCGGGTCCGCGCCGGTCGGCCACGACGGCACGGCCTTCTGGCTGGACGCCGTCGGCGCGGCTTGCGGCGTGGCAAAGCGTAAGATCGACGCGGCTAAGAACGCCTGCCTGCCGGCAATCGCTGGGGCCCTGGCCGCGGCGCCGATCAAGGGCCGGGTCACCCTGTCCGGCTACGAGGGCTCCGAGCTGCTGGTCGCCCGGCTGCTGGTCGAATCCGGTGCCGAGGTGAACTACGTCGGCAGCGCCTGTCCCCGCACGCCCTGGTCCGAGGCGGACCGGGACTGGCTCGAAGCCCACGGGGTCCGGGTGAATTTCCGCGCCTCGCTGGAGCAGGACCTGGCCGCGGTCGCGGAGTTCAAGCCGGACGTCGCCGTCGGGACAACACCGGTGGTGCAGAAGGCCAAGGAACTGGCGATCCCGGCGCTCTACTTCACCAACCTGATCTCGGCACGGCCCCTGATGGGAGTCGCCGGCGCCGGGGTGCTGGGCCAGCTGATCAACGGCGCCATCGCGAACCGGGGGCGCTTCGACCGGATGAAGGCTTTCTTCGGGGAGGTCGGCAGCGGCGATGCCGCGGGCATCTGGGAAGACCTGCCGGCCGACCGCTCGGCCTTCCGCAAGAGCAACGCCGCGCGTCGCGCCAAGGCGGCCAAGCCCGGCCGTGGCGACAAGGTCGAGGGAGCGGTCGGATGCTGATCCAGGATCACGATCGCGCCGGCGGCTATTGGGGCTCGGTCTACGTCTTCACCGCGATCAAGGGCCTGCAGGTGATCATCGACGGGCCGGTCGGCTGCGAGAACCTGCCGGTGACCTCGGTCCTGCACTACACAGACGCCCTGCCGCCGCACGAGCTGCCGATCGTCGTGACCGGGCTGGCGGAGGAGGAGCTGGGGCAGACCGGCACCGAGAACGCGATGCGCCAGGCGCACCGGTCCCTGGACCCGGACCTGCCGGCCGTCGTGGTCACTGGATCGATCGCCGAGATGATCGGCGGCGGCGTCACGCCCGAAGGCACCGGCATTCAGCGTTTCCTGCCCCGGACCATCGACGAGGACCAGTGGCAGAGCGCCGATCGCGCCCTGCACTGGCTGTGGACCCAGTACGGAGCGAAGAAGGGCCGCATGCCCAAGGCCAGAGCGCGGCCGGAGGGCGCCAGGCCCCGGGTCAACATCATCGGGCCCAGCTACGGCATGTTCAACCTGCCCTCCGACTTGGCCGAGATCAGGCGCCTGGTCGAGGGCATCGGCGCCGAGGTCAACCTGGTCTTCCCCCTGGGCAGCCATCTGAGCGAGGTCGCGCGCCTGGTCGACGCGGACGTCAACATCTGCCTCTACCGCGAGTTCGGCCGGTTGCTCTGCGAGGCGCTGGAAAAGCCTTACCTGCAGGCGCCGATCGGCCTGGAGAGCACGACGAAATTCCTGCGCAGCCTGGGCGGGCTCTTGGGCCTCGATCCCGAGCCCTTCATCGCGCGCGAGAAGCACACCACGATCAAGCCGATCTGGGACCTCTGGCGCTCGGTGACCCAGGACTTCTTCGGCACCGCCAGCTTCGGCATCGCGGCCAACGAGACCTACACCCGCGGCCTGCGGAACTTCCTGGAGAGCGACCTGGGCCTGCCCTGCCACTTCGCCTTCTCCCGCTCGGCCGGCAAGAAGCCGGACAACGAGGCGGTGCGCCAGGCGGTGCAGGAGAAGACGCCGCTGGTCCTCTTCGGCAGCTACAACGAGCGCATGTACCTGGCAGAGATCGGCGGTCGGGCGGTCTTCATCCCGGCCTCCTTCCCCGGCACGATCATCCGCCGTCACACCGGCACGCCCTTCATGGGCTACGCCGGCGCCACCTACCTGGTGCAGGAGGTCTGCAACGCCCTCTTCGACGCGCTGTTCCACATCCTGCCGCTGGGCAGCGACCTGGACAAAGCCGATCCGACCCCGGCGAGGGTGCACCGCGAGCTGCCCTGGAGCGAGGCGGCGCAGACCGCGCTGTCGCGGGTCCTGGAAACCCATCCGGTCCTGACCCGGATCTCCGCCGCCAAGCGCCTGCGCGACGCCGCCGAACGGCAGGCGCGGAAGGCCGGGCTGGAAGAGGTCACGACGGCCTGCCTGGACCGGGCACGGCTGTCCGTGGTCGAGGGGAGCGCGGCATGAGCGCGCGCCCCGAGGTTCGGCTCGTATTCAGAATTCGCCCGCTTGCGACGGGCGTCCGATCCACCGCGGCGGGCATTCCCCGTCCGGAGGCCCTGGCCGCGTAGGGGTTATGCGGCACCGGCCGATAGGCCAAAGCGTAAGGAGGTAGTTGAATGGCTGAGCATGAGAGTATGTCAGGCCTTACCCCCGACGAAGCAAGGGAGTTCCACCGGTACTACATGCAGGGCCTTTGGCTCTTTGTGGGGATTGCGGTCGTTGCGCACCTCCTCACCTGGATCTGGCGGCCCTGGTTCCATCCGGAAACCGCCGGTGCGGCTTCGGACCTTCTGCCGAGTGCGACCAGCACTCTGATGTCCCTCATAGGATAGGAGGAGAGAGCAATGTGGCGAATTTGGCTCGTGTTCGACCCTCGCAGGGTGATGGTCGTTCAAGGCGTCTTCCTGTTTTCCTTGGCAGCGATGATCCACTTCATCCTGCTGAGCACGGAACGCTTCAACTGGTTGATGAATCCGTAAAGGAAAGCGGGAAACGGAACGCCGTGTTCCGGGGTTCGTCCCCAACGATCCAACCTCGGTCCCACGGCGCTTCGATGACAGGGAAAGCGGGTGGAATCGCCTCAGGTTGAGACGGTTCCCCCGCTGCTCCCGACGAAATACAAGGCGGCTTGGGCTTTGCGCCCTTCGTAAGGCCGAGTCGGGGAGAAATTGATCATGTCCATGCTGGATTTCGAGAAGAAGTACCGCGTTCGCGGCGGGACGCTGATCGGGGGCGATCTCTTCGACTTTTGGATCGGCCCCTTCTACGTCGGGTTCTTCGGCGTCACTACGATATTCTTCGCCTTCTTGGGCACCGTTCTGATCATCTATGGCGCGGCGATCGGGCCGACCTGGAACGTCTGGCGGATCAACATTGCCCCGCCCGACCTGTCCTACGGCCTCGCGCTGGCGCCGCTGGCGGAGGGCGGCCTCTGGCAGATCATCACGGTCTGCGCGCTCGGCGCCTTCGGCTCCTGGGCGCTGCGCCAGGCCGAGATCGCCCGCAAGCTGGGCATGGGTCTTCATGTCCCCGTCGCCTTCAGTGTCGCGATCTTCGCGTATTTCTCTCTGGTCGTGATCCGTCCGGTGCTGATGGGCGCCTGGGGCCACGGCTTCCCCTACGGCATCCTCAGCCACCTAGATTGGGTTTCCAACGTCGGCTACCAGTACCTGCACTTCCACTACAACCCGGCGCACATGCTGGCGGTGTCCTTCTTCTTCACGACCACCCTGGCGCTGGCCTTGCACGGCGGCCTGGTCCTCTCGGCGACCAATCCGGCCAGGGGCGAGCCGGTCAAGACCGCCGAGCACGAGAACACCTATTTCCGCGACGCCATCGGCTATTCGATCGGCACCCTCGGGATCCATCGCCTGGGCCTCTTCCTGGCGCTGTCCTCGGGCTTCTGGAGCGCGGTCTGCATCATCATCAGCGGCCCCTTCTGGACCGCCGGCTGGCCGTCGTGGTGGACCTGGTGGCTCGACCTGCCGATTTGGAGCTGAGGGGAGCAAGCTCATGGCCGAATATCAGAACATCTTCACCACCGTGCAGGTCCATGGCGCGCCGGACCTGGGCATTCCGGTCAAATCCGGTTCCTGGACCCGCGGCGACAAGACCTGGACGGCCTACTGGGCCGGCAAGTTCGGCGAGGCGCAGATCGGCCCGCTTTACCTGGGCGGGCTCGGCGTCGCTTCGATCATCTGCGGCACCATCGCCTTCGTGACCATCGGCCTCAACATGCTGGCCTCGGTGGGCTGGGATCCGATCCAGTTCGTTCGCCAGCTCTTCTGGCTGTCGCTCGATCCACCGGCGCCGGAGTACGGCCTGTCCTTCCCGCCGATGGCCGAGGGCGGCTGGTTCCTGGTCACCGGCGCCTTCCTGACCGCCTCGGTCCTGCTGTGGTGGGCCCGGATGTACACCCGCGCCGAGGCGCTCGGCATGGGCAAGCACATCGCCTGGGCCTTCGCCGCGGCGATCTGGCTGTTCCTGGTCCTGGGCCTGATCCGGCCGATCCTGATGGGCAGCTGGGCCGAGGCCGTGCCCTACGGCATCTTCCCGCACCTCGACTGGACCGCAGCATTTTCGATCCGCTACGGAAACCTCTTCTACAATCCTTTCCACATGCTCTCCATCGTCTTCCTCTACGGCTCGGCCCTGCTTTTCGCGATGCACGGCGCGACCATTCTCGCGGTCAGCCGCTTCGGCGGCGACCGCGAGATCGAGCAGATCGTCGACCGGGGAACGGCTTCCGAGCGTGCGGCCCTGTTCTGGCGCTGGACCATGGGCTTCAACGCGACCATGGAATCGATCCATCGCTGGGCCTGGTGGTTCGCCGTCCTCTGCCCGCTGACCGGCGGCATTGGGATCCTTCTGACCGGCACCGTCGTAGACAATTGGTATCTTTGGGGCGTCAAGCACGGCATCGCGCCGCCCTATCCCGACGTCTTCGGCGACCTGCCGGATCCGGCAGCTGCGGGAGGTAACTGACCATGAAAGACGTGTGGCTCGTCGCAATTCCCTTCGTCTTCGTGCTGGTCCTCGCGGCCATGTCGACCTGGGACCGCCCCCCGATCGACAGCACGCAAATGGGCTACCGCGGCACCGGCATGGTGCAGGTCGACAATCCCCGCATCGAAGCCAAGCTCGCCGAGCTCAATCAGGTCTGGGAGTCCTACGGCAGGGTCGAGCCCGGCGGCCCGCCGGCCAGCCAGGCCTACGAGAACGTCCAGGTCCTGGGCGCGCTCTCCCAGGATCAGTTCGATCACCTGATGCTGTCGATCACCAGCTGGGTCTCGCCGGAGGAAGGCTGCGCCTACTGCCACAACGAAGAGAACCTTGCGGCCGACGACGTCTACACCAAGATCGTCTCGCGCCGGATGATTCAGATGACGCAGGCCATCAACTCGGAATGGGGCGAGCACGTCGGCGGCGCCGGCGTCAACTGCTTCACCTGCCACAGGGGCCAGCACGTCCCGCAGTATGTCTGGGTCGACGAGGACTATCAGCGGCAGGCGACCGGCGGCTTCGCGGCCAAGCGCAACAACCAGAACCTGGCCACGCCGATCTCCGGGTACTCGTCCCTGCCCTACGACGCGCTGCAGCGTCTCCTGACCAAGGACGACGCCGAGATCCGTGTCGCCGCGCTCAACGCCCTGCCGACCACGGACGGCGACAACGTGGCGATCCAGGACACCGAGGTGACCTACTCGCTGATGATGCACATGTCACAGGGCCTGGGCGTCAACTGCACCTACTGCCACAACAGCCGCGCGTTCTGGGACTGGGAGCAAAGCACCCAGGCCCGCACGATAGCCTGGCACGGCATCGAGATGGTGCAGAACGTCAACGAGGAATACCTCATTCCCCTGCGCTCGGCCCTGCCCGAACACCGGCTCGGCCCCAAGGGCGATGCGCCCAAGGCCATGTGCTCGACCTGTCACCAGGGCATTCCCAAGCCGATGTACGGTGCCAATGCGCTCGAAGACCATCCCGAACTCGGTCAGCCTGTGAGGTAGACTCCCCGCCATCGGGAGCTTCCTCCCTCCGGGGGGAGGTCCGAGACGGACCTCCCTCTTTTTTTGTCTTCGAAGACCATGGTTAGGGAAGCCGAGCAGACACGATACTGCGCGCGAGACCGCGCCGCCCCTTGCCGAATCCTGGTCGAGGTCGGGCTACAGGCCCAGTTCGTCCCAGCGCGAGAGGTAGATCCTGAACCAGGGAGCAAAGGCCTCCGGACGGGCGGCGGCCTCGAGCCGCAGCTGCTCGACGGTCTCCCAGCGGGTCTCGGAGACCTCGGCGCGATTGGGACGCAGGGCGACGCCCCTGTCTCCGGTCGCCGCGTGGTAGACGGCGACGCGCTCATGCTCGCGCAAGCCCTGTCCGACATCGGCGGCGTATTCGATCGTCGCCACCTGGCTCATCGGCAGTGACAGGCCGAGTTCCTCGTCCAGGCGCCGCTCGGCGCAGTCATCCTGCGACTCGCCCCAGTGCGGATGCGAACAGCAGGTGTTGGCCCAGAGACCGCCGCAGTGGTACTTGCCGTCCGCCCGTCGCTGGATCAGCAGCTCGCGGCCGCAAAAGGCAAAGACGGAGATCGCTTGGTGCAGCACGCCCCGCCTGTGCGCCTCGAGCTTCTCGATCGGGTAAAGGCTGTCGTCCGCCGCGATCGCGGGAATCGTGATCTCTACCTGCGCCATGATCTCCAAGCTTCCGGGTGGACCGTCTCGCCCCCGCTCCGCTTCAGCAATTCGGAGCACGGTTCAGATATGAGGTTGCTTCAACCTCACATCATCATGCTCTAGGCTGCGGCCGTCTTCAGCCCCAAGGAGGACCAGATTTCCGACAGCGCCGCAACCAGGGCGTTGATGTCGGCCTCTCCGTGCAGCGGCGACGGGGTCAGACGCAGCCGCTCGGTGCCACGCGGTACCGTCGGGTAGTTGATCGGCTGCACGTAGATCCCGAAGTCCTCCATCAGGCAGTCGCTGATCTTCTTGCAAAGGACCGGATCGCCGACCATCACCGGGACGATGTGGCTGGGGTTGCGCATGTGCGGGATCCCAGCACCGTCGAGCTTGCGGCGCAAGGTTGCCACCCGAATCTTCTGTATGTCACGCTCCATGCTGCTGCCCTTAAGGTGCCGGATGCTCTCCCGCGCGCCGGCGGCCACGGCGGGCGGCAGGGCCGTGGTGAAGATGAAGCCGGAGGAGAAGCTGCGCACGAAATCGCAGAGCGCGGCCGAGGCGGCGATGTAGCCGCCGACGACTCCGAAGGCCTTGCCCAGGGTGCCTTCGATCACGGTCAGCCGGTCCATCAGGCCTTCGCGTTCGGCGATGCCCCCACCACGCGGCCCGTACATGCCGACGGCGTGAACCTCGTCCAGGTAGGTCATGGCGTTGTGCGCTTCGGCGACGTCGCAGATCTCGGCGATCGGCGCGATGTCGCCGTCCATGGAGTAGACCGATTCGAAGGCGATCAACTTCGGCCGGGTCGGATCGAGGTCGCGCAGCTTGCGGTCCAGATCCTCCGGATCGTTGTGTGCGAAGATCCGCTTCTCGGCGCGGCTGTGGCGGATGCCCTCGATCATCGAGGCGTGGTTCAGGGCATCGGACAGGACGATGCAGTCGGGGATCTGCGACGCCAGGGTGCCGAGCGCCGCCCAGTTCGAGACGTATCCGGAGGTGAAGAGCAAGGCGGCCTCCTTTCGGTGGAGGTCGGCCAGTTCCCGCTCCAGAAGCACGTGGTAGTGGTTGGTCCCGGAGATGTTGCGGGTGCCGCCGGCGCCGGCGCCGCAGCGGTCCAGCGCCTGGTGCATGGCGTCCAGGACCTTGGGGTTCTGCCCCATGCCCAGGTAGTCGTTCGAGCACCAGACGGTCACCTGGGCTTTGTCGGCACCTTTCGGGCGGTGCGTCGCACGGGGGAAGGCGCCGGCATGGCGCTCGAGGTTGGCGAAAACGCGATAGCGCCCTTCCTCCAGGAGCCCGGCGAGACGGTCCTTGAAATAGGATTCGTAGTTCATGGAAGCCTCCCTTCCTGTGGCACGGCCGACAAGGTCGCGCTGCTTGCTGTGTTTGTCCCGGGTCGCAGGCCCGGTTGGTAGAGAACGCCCGCGGCGTCGACATCGGACTTGCGCAATGCCCAGCGCCAGAGCGCGGCGTCGGGCAGCGGCAGGACCAGCAGCCAGTGCTCCAGCGTTCCCAGGGCGATCAAGGCGCCGAGCAGGGTGTAGCCGCTGGCCGCGAAGGCGCCGGCATCCGGCGCGAAGGCCAGGTGAAGAACGTAGGCCGTCGAGAGAGTCGACAAGGTGATCGAGATCGGGAAGAGGCCGTTCATCGGCTTCCGGCCGAAGTAGCTCTTCAGAAAGCCCAGGTGCTCCGGCAAGAACTCCTCGCTGAGGTTCGGCACCCCGAGGAAGACGTTCAGCTTGGCGCTCAGCCGCATCCCGAAGAGGACGATAAAGGTCCAAAGACCAAGCTTGTTGGGCTGGTCCCAGGTGACGAACAGCAGCAGCCCGAGCGTCGCCAGGATCGCAAGCTCGTGATAGAGCAGGGTCCGCACGGCCAGGAGGAAGCGGGTCCGATCGTTCGCGTTTGCGGGGCAGGCGAGCTTGCGCGGCCCTGCCAAGGTCCCCTGCAGGAAGGTCAGCTCGTGCCAGCCCCAAAGGGCGACGCCGGCGAGAAAGGCGGCATAGGCGGCGCCGGGCGTCGTCTCCGCCCCGGTCACGACGACGACGTAGAGCGCGAGACCGGCGAGCAGCGAGGCGCCCAGGGTGCTCCAGGGATAGCTCCGCCGCGGCAGGCCGTTCAGCAGCAGCACGACCCCGGTGCTGAGCCACCAGACGAAAAGGGCCGCGAGTGCTGCGAGGACGAAGGCCGCCATCGGCCGGTCTCTCCTTCTTCTACCAGGCCGGCTGCATCCGGCTCTGCTGCGGAAGCGCGTTGCTCTTGGCCGGCAGGCAGTAGAGCCGCGCAAAGGTGACGGCGGCCGCCAGGCCCAGGCCGACCTTCTTGAGCCCGCCCAGGACACCGCCCGTCTTGCCGGCCGCCGCGATGCCTTCGTTGATCCGCCGCAAACGCTCCAGCCCGGCCCGGAAGCGCGGATCGTCCAGGTCCAGGGTCAGCGGGAAGACCTGCTGGGAGATCTCCGAGGTGATGTGGAAGACCCGGTAGTCGTAGTCGGTCGGATTCAGGCCGAGGGCCTTGTGGAACTCGGGCCGGGCGTGGTCTCGGACGTACATGGTCGCGAAGACCGCCAGGAGGAAGAAGCGGACCCAGAGCTTGTTATGGCCGCGCAGGAGATGCGGGTTGGCCCGCATCAGCAGGGCGAAGGCCTCGCCGTGGCGAAACTCGTCGTTGCACCACTTTTCGAACCACTTGAAGATCGGGTGGAAGCGCAGCTCCGGATGGCGCTCGAGCTGCCGGTAGATCGAGATGTAGCGGGCGTAGCCGATCTTCTCCGAGAGGTAGGTGGCGTAGAAGATGAACTTCGGCTTGAAGAAGGTGTACTGCTTGGTCCGGGTCAGGAAGCCCAGGTCGATGCCGATCCCGAACTCCTTGAGCGCGTCGTTGATGAAGCCGGCGTGCCGCGCCTCGTCCCGGCTCATCAGCTTGAAGAGCTCACAGATGTCCGGGTTGCGGCCGCGCTTCTTCATCTCGGCATAGAGGATGCAGCCGGAGAACTCGGCGGTCAGCGAGCTCACCAGGAAGTCGACGAACTCCTTGCGCAAGCCTTCGGGCAGGTCCTCCAGGCGGACCCGGTCCCAGTTCTCTTCGCGCTTGAAGTGGCCCTTGTTCGGGTCGCTGCGCATCTCGGCGATCAGCTGGTCCCATTCGGCGCGCACCGGGGTCACGTCGATCCGGTCTAGCTCGTCGAAATCCGTGGTGTAGAAGCGCGGGCTCAGCACCGTGTCCTGCTGGGCCATCGCCGTCGTGTCCTTGGAGGTCACGGACAGGGTTTCGATCGTCATAGCTTCCTCCCCGAGGAAAAGCTGACCTCGAAGAGGTCGATGCAGGCCAAGTCGCCGGTCATGCGCGTCCAGATCCGCTTCAGGCCGCCGGCCTTCCTGACCGTCGCGGTCCGGCGCAGCGTGAGCTTCTCGCCGTAGGGCACGTAGACCGGATTGCCCTGGACGCGCACGGCGTCGCCGGGCTGGATCTCGACGTTGCCGTCCAGCTCCACGTGGGCATGGCAGCTTTCGAAGCTGTTCTCGATGTCGACCGTGCAGCCGACCTCGAAGACCTCGCCGACCAGGGTCCGAAGCTGGGTCACGACTTCACCTCCGAAGCAGTGAGAAACCTGGCAAAGGCCCTGGCGTTGGTCGGCCCGAAGGAGACCAGCTCGATCTCCCGATCGGTCGCCAAATCGATCAGGGTAAGACGGCCGTCGCCCTGGCGGAGCAAGCGGAAGGGCTTCTGAGTGTCGAAGCCGCCGAGGCGCCGCTCGCGCGCCAGACCGCGCAGGACCCCGCGCAGAAAGCCGTTGGTGCCGGGCTCGATCGCCTGCACCGTCTCGCCCGTCCCGGCGGCCAAGACCAGGATGCCGCCATCCTTTCGGTCCAGGAAAACCAGGTCGCGGGACTCGACCGCCGGCGCGGATGGGCTGTCCGCCCGGCCGATCAGGCCCTGACGCGACGCGGCCGCCAGCGCGATGGCCAGGAGGATCAGCGCCGCCGCGGCAATCAGCGCCCCGCGGGGAACCTGCTGATCGTGATGCTGGGCCATGGTGCGTTCCTCCTAGCCGACGACGGCAAGGTCCGGCTCGGCCGCGCCGGCCTTCGGGGCCTTGCGTGGCGCGACGGCGCGCGGGTGGACCCGGCCCTCGCCCAGCTCCGCCTTCAGGGCGGCGGCCAGGATCCCGGCGACCGAATCCGCCTCCGGCAAGGCGCGCAGCATGGGCTGCGGGTTGCGGTAGCGGCCGGGCCGGGCGAAGGGCCAGAGGATCAGATAGGCGACCCGGTCCGGACCCTTGAGTGCGAGCGGAACATCCCCGGTCCCGTCGCCGCAGGCGCGCAGGGCGGCCCGCTCGACCAGGGTGAAGGGAAAGTTGACCGACATCGGCAGGGCGATGCCGAAGCGCAGGATCACCCGTTTGTTGGTGATGGTGTAGATCGTTGTGCGGGCGTAGAGCGCGGCGAGCCCCGCCAGGATAGCGAGCCCCAGCAGGGCGATCGGCAGGACGCCGGCCATCGCCAGGGCCGCGGCGGCAGTCCCTTCGCCGTCCCAGAGCGCGGTCACGCCCTGCCAGGCGACCAGGATCCAGAAATAGATCGCCACCTTCCTGAAATGGAAGACCCGCAGGGCCAGGCCCCACCAATCGGGCCTGCCTTGCCAGAGTATCGTCTCGCCCGGCGGCAGTTCCTGCGGAAGCCCCGGGATCGGCTCGAAGTCGAAGTCGTCGTGACTCATAGCATCGGCTCCGTGCGCCGGCGCGTGGCGTAGAGCGTGCCAGCGCCGAAGTAGCCGTAGATCTTCTCCTCCTCAAGGCGGGTCACACGGTCCGGGTTGGCGAGCGCCGGGATCTGCGCGAACTGACCAGACAGGAGCGACTCGACTTTGACCTTCCCGGCCCTGCGGTCGACGACCGCCAGGTTGATCGGCAGAAGCGCCGAGCGGCCGCCCGGCCCGCCGATCTCCATCTCGAGGAAGCGGGCCATGAACTCGCCGAGGTCGACCCAGATGTCCTTGACCGTGCCGGCGACCTTGCGGTCGGCGCCGACCACCGGCATGCCGCGGGGATCGGGATCGCGCTCCTCGACGTGGAAGGACGTCGCCACGCGCATCGGCACGATCTTCGGCTTGCCGTCGAAGGTAAGGTCCGGTGTGTCCGCGCGCTCCGCATAGGAGCCCGGTCCGATCTCCGCCAGCATCGGATTCCCGTCTGGGGTGATCGTCGAACCGCCGGTCTTCGCCGTCGCGATTGCCTTCAGGGCGCGGCTGTCGGCCCGGGCGGGATCGGGCGCATGCACGGTCGATCCGTCGGCCATAACAAAGGCCTTGGGCGCCGGAAGGTGGGTCAGCCCCTGCACCATTTTTCGCTTTGCCGGATCCAGGTGGTCGGTTTCCAGCGGATAGCCTTCGCGCTTGTTCTCCGTGTGCAGGTAGTAGATCAGACCGAAGAAGAAGGCCCAAAAGGCGTAAAGGACAACCTGCGCGACGTCCACGTAGCCCGTGATTGCACCGATTTCCATCACACACCTCCCTTCAAGCGACTAGCCTGGGATTTCGACCAGCCCGAACTTCCCATCGGGCGCCTCCGCTGGAACGCCGGGCGGGCGTACCAGGGGGCCGATCGCCGCCAAGGCGGCAAAGAGCAAAAAGATTTCCAAGTGATAGACGACGGAATAGCCGACCGAGGGATCGGCCAGAGCGACACCGAGTGCGCCGTCTTGCGCCAAGCCGCCGACGAAGTCCCGCAAGGCGCCGCCGAGCGCGATCGCGCCGCCGGTGGCCGTCGCGTGGACCGCCCCCCAGGCCCCGACCGCCATGCCGCTGTTGCCGTCGCGCGCCAGCGCCATGGCCGCGATCATGGTGCCGACGGCGAAGAGCCCGCCGCCGAAGCCGATCAGCGCGGTGCCGAGCCGGAACAGCAGGGCCGAGTCCATCGGCGCCGAGAAGATGATGCCGGAGAAGGCGAAGACGCCGATCACCGCGCCGAAGCCTGCCAAGCGGTGAGGGTCCTGGCCGCGCGAGAGTTGCCGGGCGGCCAGCCCCAGCCCGAGCAGGGTCCCGCCCGCGAGCAGTGCAGTCAGCGTCGTGGTCGCGCCAACCGAGAGACCCAGGATCTCGCCGCCGTAGGGCTCGAGCAGGATGTCCTGCATGCTGAAGCCCGCCGCGCCAAGCGCGACCGCAAGCAGCAGCCGGGTCGACCTTTGGCCCTCGCTGAAGCGGCGCCAGGCGTCGCGGAACTTGATCCTCGGCAGGTGGTGCGCCGTCCGCCTGGGATCGCGGGCCTCCTGTTTCCACAGGGCGATCAGATTCAAGGCAACCGTAATCACGGCCGCGCCCTGAACCACCTGGATCAGCCGCTTGGGGCTGAAATCCTCGAGCAGGGCGCCTAGGAAGATGGCGCTAAAGACCATGCCGACCAGCAGCATCACGTAAAGCAGGGCGACGACCCTGGGCCGGTTGTCTTCCTTCGCGAGGTCGGTGGCCAGGGCCAGGCCCGCGGTCTGAGTCGTGTGCATGCCGGCGCCGACCATGAGAAAGGCCAAGGCCGCGCCGTACTGGCCCCAGACCGGCGAGCCGCCGCGGGTGTCACCCGAAAGAACCAAGAGGGCGAAGGGCATGATCGCCAGACCGCCGAACTGCAGCAGCGAGCCGTACCAGATGTAGGGCACCCGTCGCCAGCCGAGGAAGGAGCGATAGGTGTCCGACTTGAAGCCGATCAGGGCGCGGAAAGGCGCGAAGACCAGCGGCAAGGCGACCATGAGCGCGACCAGCCAGGCCGGCACCCAGAGCTCGACGATCATCACCCGGTTCAGGGTGCCGGTCAGCAGGACCACCGCCATGCCGACCGAGACCTGAAAGAGCGACAGCCGCAGCAGGCGGCCCAGCGGCAGCTCGTCCGATGCGGCATCGGCGAAGGGCAGGAAGCGCGGGCCGAGCCGCGTCCAGGCTGCCGCCAGTGCCACGTCTTTCTGCCTCATCGTCTGACGAGCTCCTGGGCCTGGGAGACGTAAAAGCCGCTGAGAATCTTTTCGCCCCGGCCCCGGCTCCAACCGGTCAGCGCCGGCGAAGCGGCCAGCAGCCGCTGCAGGCGGGTCTCGGCGACGGGAACGATGGCCGGCGCGCGGTTGCCGCGGGGGAAGAGGCGGCCCGTGGCATGCAAGACCGCGAGGGCCGGCGTCCTCGGGGCGACCGTGAAGAGCAGTGAGCGCGTCGCCCGCGCGGCCAGGCGCCCGAGCATCTCGACCAGGTCGGGGGTTCGGTAGTGGATCAGGGAATCCATGGCGACGACGTGGTCGAAGCTGCCATGGGCGGGGTCCAGCATGTCACCGGCCACGAAGGTGATGCGGCCCGCGCCGCCCTGCGTGGAAACGCGGGACCGGGCGAGATCGACCAGGGTCGGCGAGAGATCGACCGCGACCACCTCCGCGCCGCGGCGCGCCGCCTCCGCTGCGAAGGCGCCGGTGCCGCAGCCGGCGTCCAGGACGCGCCGCCCGGAGAGGTTCGCCGGCAGCCAGTCGAGCAAGGTCCCGCGCATCCGGGTCCGCCCGGCACGGACCGTCGCCCGGATCCTGCCGACCGGCGCGTCCGAGGTGAGCCTGGTCCAGGCCTCGACCGCGGTCCGGTCGAAGTAGGTCTCAAGCTCGCCGCGCCGCGCGAGGTAGCTCGCCGTCTGCATCAGTCGAATCCCAGGAAATCGAAGATCTCGCGATCCTTCATCGGCGTGGCCTCCAGGGCATCGGTGCCGTCCCACAGGGTCTGGGCCAGGCGCAGATACTCGTCCTTGACCACCTCCAGCTCGGGCGAGGTCTCCATCTCGAAGAGCGTGGACTTCTTCAGGCGGCTGCGCCGGATCTCGTCCAAGTCGCGGAAATGCGCCAGGGTCTTCAGCCCGACCGCGTCGTTGAATCGGTCGATCTCGTCGGTGGCCGCGCTGCGGTTGGCGATGACCCCGCCGACCCGCACCTCGTAGTTCTTCGCCTTGGCGTTGATCGCGGTCACGATCCGGTTCATGGCGAAGATCGAATCGAAGTCGTTGGCGGTCACGATCAGGGCACGATCGGCGTGCTGTAGCGGTGACGCGAAGCCGCCGCAGACCACGTCGCCCAGGACGTCGAAGATGACGACGTCGGTGTCCTCCAGCAGGTGGTGCTCCTTCAGGAGCTTGACCGTCTGCCCGACGACATAGCCGCCGCAACCGGTGCCGGCCGGCGGTCCGCCGGCCTCCACGCACATGACGCCGTTGTAGCCCTCGTAGACGAAGTCCTCGACCCGAAGCTCCTCGGCGTGGAACTCGACCTGCTCGAGCGCGTCGATCACCGTCGGCACCAGGCGCTTGGTCAGGGTGAAGGTCGAATCGTGCTTGGGGTCGCAGCCGATCTGCAGCACCCGCTTGCCGAGCATCGAGAAGGCGACCGAGAGGTTGGACGACGTGGTGCTCTTGCCGATGCCACCCTTGCCGTAGACCGAGAAGACCTTGGCCGTTTCGATCCGCAGGTTCGGGTCCATCTTGACCTGGACACTGCCCTCGCCGTCGGCGCGCGACGACTGCGATCTCTCGCGGGTCAAGGTGCCGATCGGATAGTTCATGCCGCGACCTCCCCTTCTATGCCTTCGAGCCTGTCTTCCAGTTCGTCGCCGGCCCGGCGCAGGGCCTCGAGCGTCTCCGCGTCCGGTGTCCAGTACGCGCGCTCCTGGGCCTCCAGCAGCCGGTTTGCCACCCGCGCCGAGGCCTTGGTGTTGAGCGAGGCCAGGCGGGCCCTCATGTCCTCGTCGAGGATGAAGGTCTCGGTCAGCTGCTTGTAGACCCAGGGCGCGACCTGTCCGGTGGTCGCCGACCAGCCGAGCGTGTTGGTGACGTGGGCCTCGATCTGGCGGACGCCCTCGTAGCCGTGCTTCAGCATGCCTTCGTACCAGGCCGGGTTGAGCATGCGGGTCCGGGTCTCGATCGCGACCTGCTCGCCCAGGGTCCGCACCGCGCCCTCGCCGCGGGTCTGGTCGCCGATGTAGACCGGCACGGTCTCGCCCCGGGCCTTGCCGACCGCGCGGGTGATGCCCCCGAGCGAGTCGAAGTAGTGATCGATGCTGGTGACGCCGAGCTCGACCGATTCGAGGTTCTGGTAGGCCAGGTCGACGCCGCCCAGGATGTCCTTCAGCAGGCCTTCCTGCCGGATCGGCTTGCCCGCGCGGCCGTAGGCGAAGCACTTGCGCTGGGTGAAGACGTTGCTCAGGTCGTCCTCGTCCTCCCAGCGCCCGCTGTCGATCATGTGGTTGACGTTGGAGCCGTAGGCGCCGTCGGCGTTGCTGAAGACGCGCAACGCGGCGGTCTCGAAGTCGCAGCCGTGAGCGTCCTGGTACCGCAGGGTGTTCCGCCGGATGAAGTTCTGCTCCAGGGGCTCTTCGGCGCTGGCGGCCAGGAAGGCCGCCTCGGCCAGGAGCCGCGTCTGGAGGGGCAGCAGGTCGCGGAAGATCCCGGACAAGGTCAGCACCACATCGATCCGTGGCCGGCCCAGGTCCTGAAGGTCGATCAGGCTCGCCCCGGTCAGGCGGCCGTAGCTGTCGAAGCGAGGCCTCGCGCCCATCAGGGCCAGGGCCTGTCCGATCGGACCGCCCTCGGTCTTTAGGTTGTCGCTGCCCCAAAGCACCAGGGCCGTGGACTCCGGGAAGCCGTTGCCGTCCTGGATGTGGCGGGCGATCAGGCGGCCGGCCTGGCGCGCGCCGTCCTCCAGGGCGAAGGCGCTGGGAATCCGGAAGGGGTCGAAGCCGTGCAGGTTGCGCCCGGTCGGCAGGATCTCCGGCGTGCGCAGCAGGTCGCCGCCGGGCACCGGGCGGACGAAGCGCCCGTCCAGGGCCCGCACCAGCGCGACCGTCTCGTGATCTTGAGCCAGCAGATCGCTCATATCGACGAGGCGGCGAAAGGCCGCCAAGCCTTGGCCGCCGAGCTCGACCCCGCCGGCGGCCATGGCCTGCTCCGCCGACGCCCCGGTCAGCAAGGCCTGAAGAGTCGCCTCCGGAAGCTCGATCCCGAAGGAGGCCTCGGCGACCGCGCGCAGATAGTCGGCCCGCTCGGCTTCGTCCGGGATGGCGCCGACCACGTGGAGACCATTGGGAATCAGGGTCTGCTCGAGCTCGACCACCGACTCGGCGACGGCGGCCACCTCGGTCTCACCCGCGCCGGTCCAGGGCGGCTCCGCCGCGGTCAGCTCCAGGGCCGCGGCCTGGGCCTGGATGAGCGCCGCTAGCCGCACCCGCTCGCTGTCCTTCTCCGGCGATAGGGCGCGCCATCGGTCGATCGAGCCCTTGAGGTCCAGGAGCTCCTTGTACAGACCCGCCTGCTGAAGGGGCGGCGTCAGGTAGCTGATCAGGGTCGCGGCGCTGCGCCGCTTGGCGATGGTCCCTTCAGAGGGATTGTTCGCCGCGTAGAGGTAGAAGTTGGGCAGATCGCCGATCAAACGGTCCGGCCAGCAGTCGGCGGAGAGGCCGGTCTGCTTGCCGGGCATGAACTCCAGCGCCCCGTGGGTGCCGAAGTGCAGGACCGCCTGCGCCTGGAAGTCCTCCCGGAGATAGCGGTAGTAGGCGGAAAAGGCATGGGTCGGCGCGAAGCCCTTGTCGAAGAGCAGGCGCATGGGGTCGCCCTCGTAGCCGAAGCTCGGCTGCAGCCCGACGAAGACCTGCCCGAACTGCGCGCCGAGAACGAAGACCGCGGCGCCGTCGCTCTGCTGCTTGCCCGGCGCCGGGCCCCACTGGGCCTCGATCTCCTCGAGCCAGGGCTCGCGGCGGACGTGATCCTCTGCCGGGATCCTGGCGTGGACGTTGGCGTCGGCGCCGAAGCGCGCAGCGTTGCCCTGGAGGATTGCCTCCCGCAGCGCCTCGACGTCTTCGGGCACCTCCACCGTGTAGCCCGCTTGCTTCAAGGTGATCAGGGTGTTGAAAAGCGACTCGAAGACCGCCAAGTGCGCCGCCGTGCCGATAGCGCCCGCGTTGGGCGGGAAGTTGAACAGGGTGATGGCGATCCTGCGCTCGGCCGCGGGGGTCCGGCGCAAGGCGATCAGCTTCAGGATCCGCTCGGCGAGCCGCCCGGCGCGCTCGGGATCGGCGGCCATCGCCCTGGCGCCGTTCTCGGGGGCGGTCCGGCCGCCGTAGACCATCGGCCCGGTGGCGCCGTCCAGCTCCGGGATCGCGATCATCATGGTCGACTCGACCGGCAGCAGGCCGCGCTCCGACTCCCGCCAGTCGTCCAGGGTCTGGAACTCGAGGGCCTGGGCCGAAAGGCAGGGCACGTCCAGCTCGGCGAGCATCTCCTCGGCCGCCGCCGCGTTGTTGTAGGCCGGGCCGCCGACCAGGGAGAAGCCGGACAGCGAGACCACCGCGTCGACCCGGGGCTTGCCGTTGGAAAGGAAGAATTTCTGCACCGCCGGGCGCGCGTCCAGCCCGCAGGCGAAGGTCGGGATGACCCGCAGGCCCCGCGCCTCCAGGGCCGCGATCACGCCGTCGTAATGGCCGGTGTCGCCGGCCAGCACGTAGGAGCGCATCAGGATCAGCCCGACGCTGCCGCGGCAGTCCTTCGGCACCGGCAACTGCTCCAGCCACTCCGAGGTCCGCGCCTTCAGCGCCGGGTGATAGAGACCGGTGTCCGGATAGTCGACCGGCGGCGCCGGGGAGAGGCTGCCGCGCAGGGCTTCGCGCGGGCCCGCGGCATAACGGTCGATCAGGAAGCGTACCAGGTTGACCAGGTTTCGGTCGCTGCAGGCCAGCCAGTACTGCATGGTCAGGAAATAGGCGCGCAGGTCCTGAGCGGCGCCGGGAATGAAGCGCAGGATCTTGGGCAGGCGGCGCAGGACGGCCATCTGGTGGGCACCGTCGCTCTTGCCGGTCTTCTGCGACCCGCGCAAGCGCTTCAGCAGGCCGATGGCACCGCCCTGGCCGTCGCCCATCTCGAAGCGCCCCAGCTTGGTCAGGCGGACCACCTCCCCCGCCGACAGGCAGGCGACCAGGGCGTCGCAGTCATCACGGCGCCCCTGCAAATCCGGCAGCACCGCCTGGATGTGGTTCTCCATGAACAGCATGGTGGCGACGATGATGTCGCCCCGGGCGATGTCGTCGCGGCAGCGCGCCAGCGCCTCGGCGTCCTTGTCCCACTCGGCCGCGGCGTGAAGGCTCAGCTCCAGGCCCGGCAGGCCGCGCCGCAACTCGGCCCGGGCCGTCTCAACGGCCGCGGCGAGGTGGCGGTCGAGGGTGACGATGACGACGCGCAGAGGCGTCGGCTTAGCGGCCGAAGTGCGCTTTGGCATCGTAGAGCGTCTCGAGGGTTATGGTTTGCAGACCGAGCTCCGCGGCGAAGCGTTCCGTATTCCTGCGCGCCTTGCCGCGCACGAAGAAGGGGATCTTCTTGAGCTCACCTTCGGCTTCCGGGGCCCAGGCGAGATCCGGGCCGGCGTCGTCGCTGCGGTCCGGCTGCCGGGGGGCCGGGACCTCGGCCGCGGCGTGGCCGAGGTGGGAGGGCGCGGCACCGTCGGCGAACTCGAAGTCCTCGCGGAACATGCCGAGCAGGTGCTCCTCCAGGCCCATCATCAGGGGATGGACCCAGCTGTCGAAGATCACGTTGGCACCTTCGAAGCCCATCTGCGGCGAGTAGCGGGCCGGGAAGTCCTGGACGTGCACGGGAGCCGAGATCACCGCGCAGGGGATACCCAGACGCTTGGCGATGTGGCGTTCCATCTGGCTGCCCAGCACCAGCTCGGGCTCCAGCTCGGCGATCTTCGCCTCGACCTCCAGGTAGTCGTCGGTGATCAGCGCCTCGAGGCCGAGCCGCCGCGCCGACTCGCGCACTTCACGGGCCTGTTCGCGGCTGTAGCTGCCCAGTCCGACCACGGTGAAGCCGAACTCCTCCGCGGCGATCCGTGCCGC
This sequence comes from Kiloniellales bacterium, assembly GCA_030066685.1. Taxonomy (NCBI): domain Bacteria; kingdom Pseudomonadati; phylum Pseudomonadota; class Alphaproteobacteria; order Rhodospirillales; species Kiloniellales bacterium. The sequence goes on from JASJBF010000007.1 coordinate 81,514, forward strand.
GGCGACGGCATGGGTCGCGTCGCCGAAGATGAAGACCCGCTTGCCGGTCAGATAGGTCGAGTCGACCGAGCGCGAGTACCAGGGCAGCCGCGAAGCGGGCGCCGCCAGGACGGCATCGGGATCGACGCCGGCCAAGGCCGCGACCTCGGCGATGAAATCGCGGGTCGCGCCGACCCCGATCGGCACGGTCCTGACCGCCGGCTGCCCGAAGTTGCGCTCGAGCCAGCGGGCGGCGAGGCCGCCGATCTCCGGATAGAGCACGACGTTGAAGTCGGCTTCGCCCAGGCGTGCGAGGTCGGCGGGGGCCGCGTCCAGGGGAGCGACGACGGAAACCTCGACACCCAGGCGATCCAAGAGCCGCGTCACCTCCGTCACGTCGTCGCGATGGCGGAAGCCGAGCGCCGTGGGCCCGAGCAGGTTGCAGCGCGGGCGCCGGCCTTCGGCCCGCGTCTCCTCACGTGAGGCGCGGGACCCGGCGAGAGTGCGGACCAGCTGATAGAAGGTCTCCGCCGCGCCCCAGTTCTCCTTGCGCTGGTAGGCGGGAAGCTCCAGCGGCACCACGGGAATCGGCAAATCCAGGGCCCGCGCCAGGCCGCCCGGATCGTCCTGGATCAGCTCCGCCGTGCAGGAGGCGCCGACCAGCATGGCCTGCGGCCGGAAGCGCTCGTAGGCCTCGGCCATGGCGGTCTTGAAGAGCTCGGCGGTGTCGCTGCCGAGGTCGCGGGCCTGGAAGGTGGTGTAGGTGACCGGCGGGCGCTCCTGGCGCCGTTCGATCATGGTGAACAGGAGGTCGGCGTAGGTGTCGCCCTGGGGCGCGTGCAGGACGTAGTGCAGGTCCTTCATGCCGGTGGCGACGCGCATCGCCCCGACGTGCGGCGGTCCCTCGTAGGTCCAGACGGTGAGGTGCATGAGCCTAGACCTCCAGCCTGGCGCGCCGTTCCAGGGGCCGATGAAACAGCTCGGCGAGGTCGCCGGCCTGCTCGAAGCCCTGGATCGGGGTGAAGACCAGCTCGATCGACCACTTGGTGGTCACGCCCTGGGCCTCGAGCGGGTTGGCGAGCCCGAGGCCGCAGACCACCAGGTCCGGCGCGTCCGTCCGGCAGCGGTCGAGCTGCCGCTCGACGTCCTGGCCCTCGCTGAGGCGCACATCCGGCGGCAACAGCGCCAGCTCGGCGGCCAGGTGCTCGCGGTGCAGGAAGGGCGTACCGACCTCGACCGGGCGCATGCCCAACTCCCGCGCCAGGAAGCGGGCGATCGGCGGCTCCAGCTGGGAGTCGGGAAAGAAAAAGATGCGCTTGCCGGCCAGACGGTCCCGATAGCGCGCGAGCGCCTTCTCCGCGCGCCCACGTCCAGGGCCGACGGCGCGTTCGAAGGTCCGCTGATCCACCCCGAAGGCCTCGGCGGCCGCCTCGAGCCAGAGCGCCGTTCCCTCCGCGCCCAAGGGGAAGACCGCCGGGATGCGCTTTGCGCCCCGTTCCTCCAGGGCCCGTGCCGTATCGCCGAGAAAGGGTTGCGCGAGCAGATAGCGGGTCTTCGGGCCGACCGCCGGCAGCTCGCCGCTGCGCCGCGCCGGCAGAAAGCCGACCGGGCCAAGGCCCATGTCATCGAAAAGCCGGCGAAACTGATCCTCGACCACGTCGGCCAAGGTGCCCACCACCATCAAGGAAGCTTCGCTCGCGGCCGGCAGCCCGGGGACCAAGGACGCGAGGCAGGCGTCCTCGCCCTGGGTGAAGGTCGTCTCGATCCCGCTGCCCGAGTAGTTCAGCACCCGGACCTGGGGCAGGTACTTCTGCGCCAGGCGCTCGGCAGCCCGTGACAGGTCGAGCTTGATCACTTCCGAGGGGCACGACCCGACCAGGAACAGCACCTTGATGTCGGGCCGGCGCGCCAGCAGCCGGTCGACGACGCGGTCGAGCTCCTCGTTCGCGTCGGCCAGACCGGCGAGGTCGCGCTCGTCGATGATCGCGGTCCCGAACCTCGGCTCGGCGAAGATCATCACCCCGGCGGCGGACTGGATCAGGTGAGCGCAGGTCCGCGACCCGACCACCAGGAAAAAGGCGTCCTGGATCTTGCGGTGCAGCCAGACGATCCCGGTAAGCCCGCAGAAGACCTCCCGCTGGCCGCGTTCCCGAAGCACCGGGCGCTCGGCGCAGGCGGCATCGACCACGGGCGCTCGCCTGGGAATCGCGTTCACCGGCGCGATCCCGAGTCGACGCCGCAGCTCCAGCGCGTCTGGTCGCTGCAGGGCGATGACGCCGAAGTCGGCGGCTTTCCGGAAGTTTCCTTCCCCTGCTGCACGGCGAATTCCTTGTGCCAATCTGCCAGGGAAGGACTCTACGGCAGATCGACGGCGAGTGTCAATTAAACTAGACGTCTACTCTATATGACACTCGGCGGCGCGCAGAATGCGCCCGCCACCGATTCCCCGGCAACTTGACCCGGATCGCAGGAAGATACCCTTCAAGCTCCGCGGAAAGCTCGGTCTCATATGACAAGGAACTCCGTCAGGCAGCCTGGTCATCCGCGGCCCGCGCGCTCAGGCTGAAACCGTCCGGAGCTTCGAGGCGGCGCCCGCTGAAATCAGGGTGTCGTCGCGCGCGGAGGGAAAGGGTCTTCGTGTTGGCAGGACCGAATGGTGGGCCCGGCAGGACTCGAACCTGCAACCAGACCGTTATGAGCGGCCGGCTCTAACCAATTGAGCTACGGGCCCCGCCGCAGGCTCTCGACTGGACAAGAAACCGCGAACGGCGCTCGTCGACAAGCCCTTTCACGACGGCGTCTTGCCGTCGGACCGCCGCTTGAAAGGCGCGCGGCGTCACCTCATCCAGCCGCCCCTCGACCACCAAGGCTGCCACTTGCTGCGCACTTCGGGGGGCAGGTCCATGACGGCGGCGACGACGATCTCATGGAGCAGCATCTGGGCTTCCGAGGTCCGGGCCCGCAGCGCGACGAAGGCGGCGTCCAGGCGCGCCCGGTCCAAGTCCTCGCGCGCCAGCAGGTCGGCGATCTCGCCGCGGGCCTCGGCCACCGCCCTGATCTTCGCCCGCAGCTCGGGCCGCCGCGCCCGGAAGCTCTCGCGGAACACCGGTCGCGCCTCCTCGGGCAGGCTCTTCATGAAGGCAGCCATGGCGCGCGCCGGCCGAAACTTGTCGTCGCCGCGCAGCGCACCGCCGGCGAAGAGGCCGCCCAGGAAGAGGTTGGCGCCGAGGGAAAGAAACAGGGCGACCAGCAGCGCGACGGCCCATTTGCCGCGGATGGTCACGGCCGCGGCCCCTGAACCGACATCCCGTAGACCAGTGCCGCGATGTCGGTCTCCTCCAGCGGCGACCCCGGACCTTCGACGAGGCCGGTGATCCCCAGAGCGAAGCCTGCCACGCCGGCCGCCAGCGCCAACCCCAGACCGGTCTGCCAGAAGGCCCGGAAGCCGAAGACCGGCCGCGCGGCGGCCTGTCGCGGATGCCCCACCGGCAGGGCGAGGATCGCTTTGCGCAGATCTTGGCCGGCCGGTTCCGGCGCGAGCGCTGCGCCCAGCAGATCGTCCAGGGCGCGGGCCCGCGCCAGGGCGGCCCGGGCTTCGGGCGACGCTGCCAGCAGGGACTCGGCCGCCACGCGATCCCGCTCGGGCCAGTTCGCCAGGTCAGACCCCTTGGCCTCCAGAAGGTCTTCAAATCGATCCCGTTTCATGGTCGCCGCCTCCTCACTCCGCCGCCAGGAGCCGCTGCCTGAGGCTGCGCCTGGCCCGAACCAGGAGCGCCTCCAGAGCCTTGACGGAGATCTCCATTGCCGCCGCCGCCTCGGCGTTGCCGACTCCGGTCACATAAGTCAACGAAATCGCCATCCTTTGCTTCACCGGCAGGTCGGCGACCGCCGCCTCGACCTGGCGTCGTCGTTCCTCGACCAGCAGCCGCTCGTCGGCGGCAGGGGCCGGATCGGGCGGGTCGAAATCCGCTGCCAGGGGCAGGTAGCGCTGCTGCACCCTGGACTTCCGGTTGAGGCAGCGGTTCAGGGTAACTCTGTAGAGCCAGGTCGAGAAGCGGGCCCGGCCCGGCCGCCACGTTTCCGCCTTCTGCCAGACGGTGAGGAACACCTCCTGCGTCACCTCCTCTGCATCGGCCTCCGATTGCAGGACCCGGCGAGCGAGGCCGAGGACCCGATCGACGTGCCGCTCCATGACTTCGGCAAAGGCGCGCCGGTCGCCTGCAGCGACCCGAGCCAACAATCGATCGTCATCCCCGACCTCACCCATAACAGCATTGCTGTTCCGTCACTATCAGCCCCCAGCGGACTCACTCGGAGTTGGAGGAGGTTCCACTGTAGGTCTTGGTCTCACCTTCACGGTTGGTCCACTCGCCTTCGACGCTGACGCTGCCGTCGTCGTTGCGCGTGACCGTCCGGCTGCCCTGGCTGGTCGTGCCGTCAGGATAGGCCGTGCTCGAGGACCGGGTCACGCTCTGGTTCTCGACATCGACGGTCCGCTCGGACGAGCGCTCGAAGGTCTGTCCTTCCGGCCCGGTCCGCGTCACCTCGCGGGTCGCGGTGCCGCCGCCGCGAGTCACGGACTTTTCGATGCTGCCGCCGTTCGGGCCGGTCCGCGTGACGTCGCGCGTCAAGTTCCCGTCCTCCCGGGTCACCGACTTCTCGACGCTGCCACCGTTCGGACCGGTCTTGGTCACCTCGCGGCTGGCCGAGCCGCCGCCGCGCTGCCAGGACTTCTCCACGCTGCCGCCCCTCGGGCCGGTCTTGGTGACCTCACGGCTGGCCGAGCCGCCGCCACGCTGCCACGACTTCTCGACACTGCCGCCGCGCCGGCCATAGCGATTGACTTCGCGGGTCGCCGAGCCACCCCCGCGCTGCCAGGACTTCTCGACGCTGCCGCCGCGCGGCCCGTTCCGGTTCACCTTGCGGCTGCCGGCCTCGACGGCCGTGGCGAAGAGCGCCAGGGTCAAACCGGTGGCGAGCACAAAGACGCCGGCCTTGCTCATGGTCCTCATCACTTGATCTCCTAAAGTTTCAAAGAAAATCCGATGGGGTCAGCGGCGCTCGCGCAGCTGCTCCCGGAACTGGGTCATCTCCTCCTGGGTCAGTCGGCCGTCGCCGTCGGCGTCGGCCCGCTGAAAGATCACCGGCTCGGTCTGCAGGAACTCCTCCTGCGAGACCTTGCCGTCACCGTCGGCGTCCGCGCGGTCGAAGAGCGATTGCCGGCCACCGGTGAGTCGCTCGCGGAAACGCGCCTTGGCCTCCTCCGTCTCTTCCCGGGTGACGAAGCCGTCGGCGTCGGCGTCCAGCTTGGCGAACATCTCGGCGCGCAGCTCCTGGACCTCGGCCGCCTCGACGACGCCGTCGCCGTTGCGGTCCATGCGCTCGAAGGCGCGCCCGCCCTGAGCCAGGGCGACTGCGAAGGCCGTGGATGCGACCAGAAGGCCGGCTGTAACCATGAAGATCGGGGATTTACGCATGGTTTCCTCCAAATTGGGGGCTTGAAGGGCGGCCAGCCCGACCGGCCGCATCCACCCCTTTGCACCCGGCGGGGCGGAAAACCCTGCGGAAATATTTTCTTATGTTTTTGGAGCGGGTTAGACAACGCCCGGCGGGGCGATCAGCGGCCGAAGGCGAGGTGCGCGGCGCCGGCCACGACCTGCCGGGTGGCGGCGTCGACGGTCATGAGGTCCTCGCCGACGAGCAGCGGCCCGCCGAAGTCGGCCGCGACCTCGTCCAGCAGCGCCTGGCGGTCGCAGCCCGGCGGCACGAAGTGGGTCAGAACCAGGCAGCCGACCCCGGCCTCGGCGGCGATCCTGCCGACCTGATCGGAGAGCGTGTGGTAGCTGGCGACGTTGGCCAGGCCTTCGGCCGTGCGGACCCCCTCGATCACCGGCATCTCGCGGTGGACCATGACCTCGTGGACCAGGACCTCCGCCCCGCGAGCGGCCGCGATCAGGACCTCGCAGCGCCGGGTGTCGCCGGAAAGGACGATCCGCGGGCCCTGCGCCTCGGCCGGAGCAAAGACGAAACCGAAGGCCTGCTTGACCGGCAGGTGCTCGACCTCGATCACCCGTATATCGAAGCCGCCGATCTCCAGGCGCTGGCCGCCCCCGATCTCGGTCACCTCGACCTCCAGCGCCGCGGTCGAGGGCCGGGCCTCGTGGGCGATCCGCTGCTCCAGTTCGGGCCGCCAGAGCGCCATGAGGCCATCGACGTAGGTCCTCGTGCCGCGCGGCCCGAAGACCCGCTGCGGCCGGTCCCGGCCCTGGTGCCAGCTCGAGATGACCAGCTGGAAAAGGTCGACGATGTGGTCCGAGTGCAGGTGGGTCAGCAGAAGCGCGTCGAGATCGCGGCCGGAGAGCCCCGCCGCCAGCAGGCGCTGAGTCACCCCTGACCCACAGTCCACCAGCACGGCGCTCGGGCCGTGGCGCAGCAACTGCGCCGGACCGAAACGCTCGGTGGAGACGACCGGACAGCCGGTGCCGAGGAGCGTGACGCGCATCCTTCGAAGGCTAGCCCGGCGGCCGGGCGCGGCCAAGCCAAAGCGATCGCCGCGGCCAGCGGGCCTGGCGTTCCCTGCGCGCCCGCAGTCAGGCGGCGGCGGGTTGCTCGGTCTCGGCGGTGTAGGGCGGCGCCGGGAAGTACTCGATGCCCTGCTGCACCGCGCGGGCCAGGGCCGGGGTGAAGAGCTGCCCGAGCAGCCAGAGACTCATGTCGATACCGGCTGAGACCCCGGCCGAGGTCACCAGCTTGCCGTCACGCACGAAGCGTACGCCCTCCAGCACCTCGGCGGCGAGGCCGCCGGCGCGCAGCTCCTCGACGGCGCCGTGATAGGTGGTGATCCGCTTGCCGCGCGCCGGGCCCGCGGCGAGCAGAACCCGGGCCCCGGTGCAGACGCTGGTCACCCAGCGGCAGCCCTCGGCCTGGGCGGCGATCCAGGACAGCAGCCGCTGGTTTTCCGCCACCCGCCGGCTGCCCTGGCCGCCCGGCACCAGGAGGACGTCGAGCTGCGGCGCCTCGGCGATCGCCGTTTCGGCGCGCAGCTTGAGGCCCTTGGCGCAGGTCACTTCGCCGGCTTCCTCGCCGAGCGTCATGACCCTGAGGGGCGCCGCGGTGTTCAGCTCGGCGTAGCGCAGCACCTCCCAGGGGCCGACGGCGTCGAGCTCCTCGACCTCGTTGAAAAGGAGTATTCCGAGCGTGATGGTCATGAATTCAGCTCCTCTAGCTTGGATCCTGCGGCGCTCGGCCCTTGCGCCCAATGCCGGCGGTAGTCCTGCGGCGAGACCGAGAGGTGACGGTGAAAGACCCGCCGCAGGCTGTCGACGTGGCCGAAGCCCAGGCGGTGGGACAGCCGGGCCAGGGGCTCGCGGCTTTCCTCCAGTGCCTGGCGCGCGGCCTCGACCCTGGCGCGCTCGACGTAGGCGCCGGGTGTCATTCCGGTCTCGGCCGTGAAATGACGGTGAAAGCTGCGGAGGCTCATGCCGGCGCGTTCCGCCAGAGCTTCGACACCCAGGTCGACGCCGGGGTGGTCCTGGATCCAGCGGCGCAAGGAATCGAAGCGCCCGCCCTCGGCCGCCTGGGACATCAGGTCGGCGCTGAACTGGGACTGCCCGCCGGGCCGCCGGGCGTAGACCACCATTTGCCGCGCGACCTCGAAGGCGAGCGCACGGCCGTAATCCTCCTCGACCAGGTGCAGGGCGAGGTCGATCCCCGCGGTGATCCCGGCCGAGGTGATGACCTTTCCGTCGCGCTGGAAGATCGCGTCCGGCTCGACGCGGATCGCCGGGTAGTCCGCCGCCAGCTGGGCACAGCGCTGCCAGTGGGTCGTGGCCCTGCGCCCGTCGAGGTACCCGCCCGCCGCCAGGACGAAGGCGCCGGTGCAGACCGCGCCCAGGCGGCGGACGCGCGGCACCTGGCGCCTCAGCCAGGCCTGCACGGCCGGGTTCTCGGCGTGCTCCCGGGCGCCGTCGCCACCCCCGATCAGCAGGGTATCGATCTCTCCGGGGTCTTCCGCGAGGCCCCGCGCGGCGACCAGCGCCAGACCGCTCGCCATCACCACCGGCCCGGGCCGCAGGCTGACCAGCTCGATGCGATATCCCCCGCTGCCCCGACCGGGATGCCCCGGTCGGGCGTTGGCCGCGGCGAAGACCTCCAGCGGGCCGACGGCATCCAGCATCTCGGCCTCTGGAAAGGTCAGCAGGGCGACGCGCAGCGGCATGGCAGGTCCGGGCTCCGGTGCTTCCGAAGGCATGAGGATCGCAGGCCCGGGATTTGGCAGCAATGACAAAGATCGCGCAATTTCTGCCAGGGGGCCCGCGGCAGGCAAGGACTCAGAGGAAGGCGCGCAGGGCGAGGTAGACGCCAATGACCGCCAGGCCGGCGAAAAAGACGCGCCGGAAGCCGGCCTCCGAGAAGCGTCCGCGCAGCCAGCGGCCCAGGGCCTGGCCGAGCAGGGCGGTGGGCAGGCCGGCCAGGGACATCAGGCCGAGTTCGACCGGCAGCAGGCCGTGGCCCCCGAGCGCAATGGCCAGGGCCAGGCTGGCGACCGTGAAGGTGATCCCCATGGCCTGAACGAAGTGGTCCCGCGGCAGCCCCAGCGCCTGGATGTAGAGCACGCCCGGCACGATGAAGGTCCCGGTCAGGCCGGTGATGACTCCGGTGACGCCGCCGACCGCGGGCGACATCAGGCGCTCCCAGCGGCCAGGCGCCGGGATCTGCGGCGTCAGCAGGCTGATCGCAGCGTAGAGGCAGAGCAGGACCCCGAGCAGGCCCGAGAACACCAGGGCATCGCCCCGCGCCAGGACCCCAGCGCCGAACCAAGCGCCGATGCAGAGCATGGCCAGCAGCGGCCAGAGGCGGCGAAGCAGCGCGAGAAAAGCGCCGCCGGACAGGGCCTGCCAGACGTTGGTGACCAGGGCCGGGACGACGATCAGGGGCATGGCGACCTTGAGACCCAAGGTGGCGGCTAGCAGGGCCAGGCCGACGGTCGGCAATCCGGTGCCGATGAGACCCTTCACCAGACCGCCGGCGAGGAAGGCGGCGGCGACGAGGAGCAGGATTTCGGGCGTCCACATGCTCGAGGGTGCGAGAGGCTCGGCGGTTGACGGCGGCAGGCGGCGACCAGCCGCCCCTGCTGTAGCACAGGTGGCCGGACGCGTCTCGCGCCCGGAAGCGCACAAATTCCAATAAGGTATTTGTATAAAATGCGAAATATTTACCAAGACTCCAAATAAAAATCACAATAAACGTGATTTTTATTGGACAGATTTTTAAGCTTTTATTAGTTTAACGCAAAATTAAGGAGAGGCGACATGGAGAGGAAACCCGGGAAGCCCCGCCGCGCCGTCGGCCGTGCCTTCCTGCGCCGCGAGGACGGCTCCGCGGCGCCGCTTCTGGCCTTCGCCCTGGTGACCTTGACCGCCGCCGCGGGGCTCGCCTTCGATGGCGGCCGGGGCTACCTGATGAAGGCCAAGCTGAGCCAGGCCGTCGACGCCGCCGCCCTGGCCGGCGGGCGCTCGGTGCAGACCGGCGGCAAGAGCGATCACGAGGCCCAGATCCGCAAGTACTTCCGGGCGAACCTGGGCGACGGCTTCCTCGGCGCCGAGGTCGGCGACCCGGACATCCGGGTCAGTTCCGACGGCGAGCTGATCGAGGTCTCGGCCGTCGCCAGCCTTCCGACCACCCTGATGAGCGTCCTGGGCGTGCGCGACCTGCAGGTTTCGGCCCGTAGCGTCGTCAGCCGCTCGGTCAAGGGCCTCGAGATCGTCATGGTCCTGGACAACTCGGGCTCGATGAAGGGCGGCAAGCTGAGCGATCTCAAGAGCGCGACGCGGACCCTGCTGGACAGCCTCTACGGCGGCGAGGACGTCGTCGAGGACCTGCACGTCTCGCTGGTGCCCTTCACCGCGCGCAGCAACCTCAGCGGCCAGGAGGCGGCCCTGCTCGCCGAGGCCTCAGGCGAGGCCGACGACGATGACGACGACGATGTGGCCGTCGCGTCGCACCTCTGCTTCGACCTGCGCGCGGGGCAGCCCAAGTTCGACGACACGCCGCCCGACGAGGCCCCCTTCGTGCCCTACGCGGGCGCCTTCGACCCCGCGACGGACCCGGTCGGCTACAAGGACAAGATCTGCCCGCAGGCGGCCCTGCTGCCCCTGGCCGAGAGCAAGGCGCGCGTGGCCGCCACGGTCGAGAGTATGGAGGCCAAGGGCTGCACCCGCTTCGACGTCGGCACCGCCTGGGGCTGGCGCGCGATCTCGCCGCTGTGGCGCGGCACCTGGCGGGGCGTCGATTCGGCGCTGCCGGTGGACTACAGGGCGCCGAAGATCCAGAAGGCCGTGGTCATCATGACCGACGGCGCCAACACACCCGAGGACTGCGCCAAGGACGCCGACAGCAAGGCGGCGTCGGAGTCGGCCTTCGCCGCGACCTGCCAGGCGATGAAGGACCAGGGCGTCGTGATCTACACCATCACCTTCAAGCTTAAGGACGACAAGACCAACGCCCTCTTCGAGGGCTGCGCCTCCAGCCCGGACCGCTATTTCAGGTCGCCGGACGGCGAGGTCCTGGAGACCGCCTTCGCCACGATCGCCGGCGACCTGACAAACCTCCGCCTCGCAGAGTAGCCACTGACCGTGGTGCCCTGCACCCGGTCCGGCCACCAGGCCGGACCGGGATTCTTGTACCAAGGGGCGTTGAAATCACGCCCGCCCCGCCTGTGGCCAAGCCATGGTCACCTTGGCCATCCTCAAGGATAGGCTCGGTGGCTCCTCATGGGTGGAACTCGGGCTTCGAGTCGATCTCTGCCAGCTCCACCCTGTCCACTTCAAGGTAGCCTCGATCAAGGAGCGTCCGATGCAGGCGGGCCTTGAGGGCGTCTCTACACTCGAAGTAACGGCCCGCACAGCTTTCCATGAGCCTCTTGCGGGTTTCGAAGATCTGGTCCTTGGCTAGCCCGGCGCTGTCCAACACCACGGTCGAGAGATAGGCGATATCGAGGGGTCCGGATCCCCATTCCGGCCGTGCCGCCAAGTCGCCGTTAATGGCCTCGATGGCGAAATATGTCGCAAAAAGGGAGCTTCTTGGGACGCTGCGGTCTGGAAACTCGAGGCCTTTGGTGAACTTGGGATGATGATCCCCGAACCTCACCAGCAGGGTGGGCCGCCTCTTGTACCGCGAGGCCAGCTCGCTCTTGAGGTTCCTATAGTCCTCGAAGCTCTGCCGCAGCCGAAGATAGTATTCGTGATATTCCTGGAGGTCGGGATCTTGAACGTTGCGCGCGAGCCAGTCTCTCGAGTCCGGGAAGGCGTCCTCCGGTACCCGATTGAAACTGTGGGGACCGTGGTTGCTTATCGTGGCCACCAGCACAAAGACCGGACCATCGCCTTCGGTTCCCGCAGTCAGTGACATCCGTTCCAAGGCGTAGTCATACAGTTCGGAATCGCGGAAATTCCTCAGGTGCCTCTTGTCCGCCGCCTGAGTCGGAACGAAGAACTCCTGGACGCCGATGGACCGGTAGAAGTTCTCTGCGTTCATGAAACTGCCGTTGACGCAATAGACGACGATCGTCTTGTAGCCCTGGCTTTTCAGGACGTGTATGAGGCTGTGATGAAGGCGTTTCTCCATAAGCGTCGACAGGTAGTAGGCCTTGTCACCGAAGATCCTGGTGTCGAGGCCACTCATCACGGCAAATTCCGACACCCAGGTTCCACCGCCATGGACATTTACAGAGAGCGAGCCGGATAGGCCGCCCGAGGGCTGGAAGTATTCCGCGACTTCGTCCTCGATCGGCAGTCCGAGGACACGCGGGTCAAAAACCGATTCGTCGAGCACCATAAAGATGTTCGGCTTTGGCCCGAGGGAGGTTTCCTCGGCCGATCCCAGCGGATCACCGAGCGGCTGGTCGGCAACGTCGTAGATCGTGACTACGTTGCCTCCCGAACCCCACCACCAGACCGCAGAGGCCGTGAAAGTGCTCAAGGCTGCCGCTGTATTATCGAAGTTCTGATCCCAGAAATAGACCGTACGGCTCAGGCGGGAGATCGGGCTGACAAGGTAGACCGCGACCACGACAGCCGCGCAGACGGTGACGATGGACAAGCGTTTACCGCGCCGTGTCACCAGCCAGCCAAGGAGCGTGACGAAGGCGGTAATCCCAACACCGGTGGCCGCGGCTAAAAGCGAATACTGCGAGAGAACCCACCAGAGATTGTATCCCACCATGTTGACGAGGTCGCCGAACACGAGGGGAGTCCCAAGGTAGGCCATCTTGGCTTTCGAGACCGCCCATACAGTCAGGGTGAGCATCAGGGTGATCGCCACCGACAGACGGGATCGCCGCGTTACGACTAGAAGAACGCAGTAGAGGACGATGATGGTCAGACCGGCGACCGCACGCTGGTTGATCCCGGTTTCGGCCAGAAACAAAAACAGGCCGAAGCCGGAGAGCCACAGAAAGAATTCTGCGCAGCCGACCAGGAATCGGCGATTCGATACGGAACTAGGTGGTTCGGCCTGCCTCAACTTGGCCAGAGCACCCTTGGCCAGGACGTCAATCCGCATACCCAACGCTTCCTTGTTCCGCCGAGCGGGTACCCGCGTCGCCCGGCCTCGCAGACCAGCCAGTGGTTTACGTTTAATATTGTTGAATAGCTGTATTGACTTAAGAAAATGTTTAACACTTGTTTCTGTAGTAAATAATCGAATCAATTTGAGATATGGCGGTTTTAACCTATTTTTCATTATGATTCGGTGGGCACGAGCCGATCGGCGATTGACTTCAGCACGAGAGACCGAAACCCCTGACCGACTTCGCCTTGCTTGGAAGCTCACACCTTGAGCAGCCTGCATTCGGTCGAACGCAGATAAACTGCTCTATCTGTTTGAAATATTTTGATTTACCTCGGCTCAATTGAGTCCAATTGAGCGCAGTTCGATCTAGTCGGCGTCCCGCGAGCCGGCTGTCTCGAGGTCATGGTGCGAAGTGAAGTCGTCGGGATCGGCATGCACACGGCGCCTCGGCAGGTCGGGCCAAGGTAGAACCGCTTCAAACCTTATAGACTTGGGGCGCCGTCGATCTCGCACCGACGCCCGAGCTCAAACGGCAACTGATGTCTTGCTCAGGTGTCGAGAAAGCTGCGCAGCTTGCGGCTGCGGCTCGGGTGCTTGAGCTTGCGGAGGGCCTTGGCCTCGATCTGGCGGATGCGCTCGCGGGTGACCGAGAACTGCTGGCCGACCTCCTCCAGGGTGTGGTCGGTGTTCATGCCGATGCCGAAGCGCATGCGCAGCACCCGCTCCTCGCGCGGCGTC